>DASQTM010000001.1:0-2592 GCA_035641875.1 Microvirga sp.
AGACGCTGACGAAAAGGCGGCGGATGCGATAGCCCAGCGCCTCGACAATCTCCGGGTTCTCGACGCCGGCGCGGATGAGCAGGCCGATCCGGGTGCGGTTGAGGATCAGTTGCATGCCGAGGAACACCACAAGGCCGATGACGACCGCGATCACCCGGTAGCGCTCCATGACGATGTCGCCGAGCACGAAGGCGCCGCGCAGGGATTGCGGCAGCGGGATCGGAATGGGGGAAGCGCCCCAGATGGCGTGGATCAGTTGCTCGGTGACGATCAGCCCGCCCATGGTGACCAGGATCTGCTTCAGGTGGCTGCCGTAGACCGGCCGGATGATCACCCGCTCGAACACCGCGCCGACCACGCCGGTCAGGGCCATGGCCGCCAGGATGCAGAGCAGCAGCAGGGCGAGGTTCAGGCCAAGGGAATCCGCCTGCGCCCATCCGGCGAGGGGGCCGAGCACCAGGAGGGTGGCATAGGCTCCGAGCGAGATGAAGACCCCGTGGCCGAAATTGATGATATCCATGAGGCCGAACACCAGGGTGAGGCCCGACGCCATCAGGAAGATCATCATGCCCATGGCGAGGCCCGCGACGGTGAGCGTCACCCAGGTCGAGCCGCTGCCCACGAAGGGCAGCGCCAGGAGGGCGAGCGCCGGCACGAGGAGCAGCGGCAGCCAGTCCGTCCTGGTGCGCGGAAGCTCGGAGGCGGCGGAGGATTCTGCGGCCATGTCGCTCATTGATGGGCATCCAGGGAGAGGCCGAGGAGGCGCTGCTGAAGGGCCTTGTCGGCCACGAGCTCGCTCATGGGGCCGGAATGCACGATGCGCCCGTCGTCCATCACCAGCACGTTGTCGCCGAGCGCCGAGGCCGCATGGAAGTTCTGCTCCACCAGCAGGATCGTCTCGCCCGCGGCCTTGAGCGCCCGGAAGGCCTCGATCATGCTGCGCACCATCACCGGAGCCAGGCCCTTGGTGGGCTCGTCCACCAGCAGGAGCCGGCGCGGCTCCGCGATGGCCCGCGCAATGGCGAGCATCTGCTTCTGCCCGCCGGAGAGGTTGCCGGCCGGCAGGTTCCAGAACCGCCTGAGGGCCGGAAACAGCCCTAGCATCCAATCAAGCCGCGCTTTGTCCACCGGGCCGCTGCGGGCGGCGAGCACGATGTTCTCGCGCACGGTGAGGTCGCTGAAGATGCCCATGGCCTCCGGCACATAGGCGATGCCCGCGCGAGCAATGTCGGGGGTGGACGCGGCGGCGATGTCCCGGCCGTCGAAGCGGATGCGGCCGGACGAGGCCTGCCACAATCCCATGATGGTGCGCAGGGCCGTGGTCTTGCCCGCGCCGTTGCGGCCGAGCAGCACCGTGAGCGCGCCCTTGGGAATGTCGAAGCTCACCCCGTGCAGGATGTGGTAGGGCCCGATATGGGTCTGAACGTCGGAGAGCTGGAGCAGCGGCTCAGGCATCGCCAGCCTCCAATCCGAGATAGGCCTGCTGCACCACGGGCGACGCGATCACCGCCGTAGGCTCGCCGTCGGCCACGAGGGCGCCGTTGTGCAGCACCACGATGCGATCGGCCAGCGAGCGCACCACGTCCATCTTGTGCTCGACCAGGAGCACCGTGGAATCCGGGCGCTGCTTGATGTCGTGAATGAGCTCCAGCACGGTGGGCACCTCGTCGATGCTCATGCCGGCGGTAGGCTCGTCGAACATGAACACCTTGGGTTCCATGGCAATGAGAAGGGCGACCTCCAGCTTGCGCTGATCTCCATGGGACAGGGCTTTCGGAGCGATGTGGCGCTTGTCCGCAAGGCGCACCTTTTCGAGAACGCTTTCCGCCTTCTCGATCAGGTCCCGGCGGCTGTTCCAGACCCGGAGGAGAGACCAGCCCGCATCGGCCCGGCTCTGCACCGCGAGGCGCACGTTCTCCAGGGCGGTGAGATCCGGAAACAGGTTGGTGAGCTGAAAGGCGCGTCCCAGGCCGCGCCGGGTGCGGGCGGAGGGCGGCAGCCCCGTGATGTCCTCGCCCTCCACGATCACTTGGCCGGCGCTGGCGCGGAGCTGGCCGGAGACCAGGTTGAAATAGGTGGTCTTGCCGGCGCCGTTGGGGCCGACGATCGCCGTGAGCGTGCCGGGGGTGAACCGGCACGAGACGTCGTTGACAGCCACGTGGCCGCCGAAGCGGATGGTGAGCCCGCGCGTTTCCAGCGCGGGCGTTGCTTGTTCCGATGTCACGGGTTGTCTTAGCGCTTGTTCCGGATTGGGATCGGCAGCTTGTCGGCCGGGATCTCGGACACGAGATCGAGCAGGTCGTTGGCATCCCGGCCGTTCGCCTTGACCTTGAAATGGTACATCGGCTGCAGCGCCTGATGGTCTTCCTTGCGGAAGGTCATGGTGCCCTTGGGTGTGTCGAAGGACATGCCCTCCATGGCGGCGATCAGCTTTTCGGTGTCGGTGCCGCCGGCTTTCTGGATGGCCGTGACGACCGCGGAGGCCGCAGCGAAGCCGCCCGCGGTGAAGAAGTCCGGCGGCGCGTTGTAGCGCTTCTGGTGCTCGGCCACGAGCCAGTCGTTCATGGGATTCTTCGGAAAGGCGTAATAGTA
>DASQTM010000002.1:0-4509 GCA_035641875.1 Microvirga sp.
GGGCCCCATGGACAAGCCGCTCTCGAATCGCATCGCGGTGGTGACCGGCGCCTCGCGCGGCATCGGGCGCGCCGCGGCGCTCGCCCTCGCCGAAGCCGGCGCGCACATCATCGCGCTCGCCCGCACGCAGGGAGCCCTCGAGCAGCTCGACGACGAGATCCGCGCCCGGGGCTCGTCGGCCACTCTCGTTCCGGTGAACCTGAAGGATTTCGACGCCATCGACCGCCTCGGAGCCGCGATCTACGAGCGCTGGGGCAAGCTCGACATCCTGCTCGGCAATGCGGGGATTCTCGGCGAGCTCGCCCCGATCACCCATGTGGACCAGCCGGTCTGGGACGAGGTGATGGCGATCAACGTCACGGCCAATTACCGCCTGATCCGCTCCCTCGACCCGCTGCTGCGCGCCTCGGACGCCGGACGGGCGATCTTCGTCTCCTCCGGGGCGGCCCATAAATGCCGCGCCTATTGGGGCGTCTATTCCGTTTCGAAGGCGGCTCTCGAAGCGCTGGTGCGCACCTATGCGGCCGAGACGGTGACCACGCCGGTCAAGGCCATGCTCCTCAATCCCGGTCCGCTGCGCACCGCCATGCGCCGCGCCGCCATGCCCGGCGAGGACCCGCTCACCCTGAAAACGCCGGAGGATCTTGCCCCTCACATCGTCAAGCTGGCCCTGCCCGCTTGGGATCAGACCGGCAAGATCTACGACTTCGCACAAGCCGGGAAGGTCATCGAGCCGCAGATGCCGGCGTGAGCCGAGGCTGCTGTGGGGCGAGGCCAATTTCGGATGGGGCGCAGCGGTCGCGGGCGTGAGCCCGCCAGGAAGGGAGTCCCTCACCTGTGGTGCCACCCTCGACTGTCATCCCCGCGCAGGCGGGGATCCATATCCATGACGCTTCGAGGAAGGGCGGGGCGGTCTGTGCTTCACCCTACCCTGTCAGCGGCTATGGATCCCGGGCTCCGCTGCGCGGCCCCGGGATGACACGCGAGCCTTTCCCCTCCCCCTTGTGGGGAGGGTGAGCGCGAAGCGCCGGGTGGGGGTGTTGGCGCCAGACCTTCATAGGCTATCGCTCACACCCCCACCTCCACCTCCTCCCCACCGCAAGTCGGGTGTTCCCGACTTGCGCAAGAGGAAGCCCATCTCAGGCAAGCCTGAGATGGGTGGGGAGGAGAGCCGGTCGCGCTGATGGGCGATCCCTTCCCGGTCCTGCGCGCCGCCGGTCCGAAGGACCGGCAGGATGACAGAAACCCCTACTTCCGTTCCTTGTCATACGGGTTCTGTCCCGTCCTGAGCGAGATGCGGATGGGCGTGCCCGGCAGCTCGAAGGCTTCGCGCAGGCCGTTGACGAGGTAGCGGGTGTAGCTCTTCGGCAGGGCGTCGAGCTGGTTGCCGAACACGGCGAAATGCGGCGGGCGCGATTTCACCTGCGTCATGTAGCGGATCTTGATGCGCCGGCCCGACACGGCGGGCGGCGGATTGGCCCCGGTGGCTTCGCCAAGCCACTGGTTGAGCTTGGCGGTGGAGATGCGCCGGTTCCAGGTCTCGTAGACCTGGAGAACCGCCTTCATGAGCGGATCGATGCCGCTGCCGGCGAGACCCGACAGGGGCACGACCGGCGCGCCCCTCACCTGGGGCAGAAGGCGGGTGGCCTTCTCCTTGAGGTCCTTCAGGAGCCCCGGCTGGTCCGCCACCAAGTCCCACTTGTTGACGCCGATCACGAGGGCGCGGCCCTCCTGCTCCACCAGATCGACGATAGACAGGTCCTGCTTCTCGAACGGGATGGTGGCGTCGAGCAGAATCACTACCACCTCGGCAAAACGCACCGCCCGCAAGGCGTCGGCGACGGAGAGCTTCTCCAGCTTGTCCTCGACGCGGGCGCGCTTGCGCAGGCCCGCCGTGTCGAAGAGCTTGATGGAGCGTCCGCGCCATTGCCAATCGATGGAGATGGAATCCCGGGTGATGCCGGCTTCGGGACCCGTCAGCAGGCGATCCTCGCCCACCATGCGGTTGATGAGGGTGGACTTGCCTGCATTGGGCCGCCCGACGATGGCCACCTGCAGGGGCTTGTTGGGGTCTTCCTCTTCCTCCTCACCCTCCTCGTTCGGGTCAGGGAAGTACGGCATCAGCGCCTCGAAGAGATCGGCCAGGCCCTCGCCATGCTCCGCCGAGAGCGGAACCGGGTCCCCGAGCCCGAGGGAGAAGGCGTCGTAGGCTCCGGCCATGCCGGCCCCGCCTTCCGCCTTGTTGGCCACGAGGATGACGGGCCTGCCCGAGCGGCGGACCATTTCGGCGAAGGGCCGGTCGGCCGGGAGGATGCCGACCCGGGCGTCGATGATGAAGAGGATGACGTCGGCATCCTCAATGGCGGCCTCCGTCTGGGCGCGCATGCGGCCGAGCAGGGATTCTTCCGTGGCCTCTTCAAGGCCCGCCGTGTCGATGATGCGGAATTCGAGGTCGCCGAGGCGCGCCTCGCCTTCGCGCCGGTCGCGGGTCACGCCCGGGCGGTCGTCCACCAGGGCGAGCTTCTTGCCGACGAGCCGGTTGAACAGGGTCGATTTGCCGACATTCGGCCGTCCGACGATGGCCACGGTAGGCGTCATGTCTTGTGCCCGCCTCTATTGGGTGACCTGAACCGGACCGCCCGCCACGAGCGCAGTGTAGATCGCAAGCCGCTGCCTCAGGGCGGGAGGCGTTTCGCGATCCGCCGCGATCTGGTCGAACCAGCGCCCGGCGTAATCCATATCGCCTGCCTTAAGGCCGGAAAGGCCCAAGAGTTCCCGGGCGGAGTGGCGCCAGGCGTTGCCGGGCGCCGCCATGGGCTCCAGGGCGGGGCGGATCTTCCCCGGATCGGCGCCGTCCAGCCGCAGCCACGCGGCGCGAAGCCGGGCGAGGTCCCGCCAGAGCGGGCTCAGATTGCCATCGTTCGACAGGGCGTCATAGGCCGATGCGCCGTCTTCCGGGTTCTGCTGGCCGAGCTCGGCGGCAAGGCGGAACCGGGCGAGCAGGCTGTATCCGGTGCTGTCTTCCTTGGCGAGGGCCTCGAGGGCCGCCTCGGCCTCGTCGCTCTTGTCCTGGCGGGACAGGCTGAGGGCCTCCTCGTAGCGGACGGCGGCCGCCTGGGAGCGGGTTTCCTGCATGTGCTCCCAGTAGCGCCAGCCTCCCACCGAGACCACGACAAGGGCGGCCACGCCGATGATGACGCCATTGTAGCGCGTCCAGATCTGGGCGATCCGGTCGCGGCGGTATTCCTCGTCAACCTCGCGGATGAACTCGTCGTTGGGAGCCATACTCGTTCTGCGGCCCTCGAGGCCGCCTCCTTCATCGAAGTGGGTCGCCTAGCACAGGCCCCCGTCGAAGGCGAGGGGCTGATCACGTCGCAGGCTTATTCTTCCGCCGCCTGAATAGGCGCGGATCGGGCCGGCGGAAAGACCCCGGCCCCTCGAGCGCCGAATTCGCGTCGCTCGAGGGGTTCTCAGCCCCGCATGGGCAAAACGTTCACCCCGATCAGGAGCGGGTGCAGCCAGAAAACGAAGGCCAGATAGACAAGGGTTCCGATGGCGACCGCCAGGGCGTCGTTGCGAAAGCCCGCCGGCGGGGCCGCCGGTCCGCCGTGCTGGGCCGCCACATCCCGGCGCTTGACGCTGATGCGGGCGACGACCGCCCAGGCCAGGATGGAGCCGAAGAGCAGGATGGAGCCCAGATCCCCGTTGGCGATGAGGTGCGCGACCGCCCAGACCTTCAACCCCGCCAGCATGGGATGCTTCAAGGTTCGCTTGATGCGCCCCGGCAGATAGGCGGCGACAAAGAACACGAAGGCGAACCAGACCAGCAGCAGCGACAGGTGACGGGTCCAGACCGGCGGGTCCCAGACTGGGATGTAGCCCGCCGCCCGGTACTGCCCGTAGCCGATGGAAATCAGCACGATCCCGGCGAGCGACGCCAGGGAATAGAGCCCCTTGTAGGGCCCCTCGCCGATCCTCCCGATCAGGGAAGCCCGGGAGCCGCGCGCCATGCTGAAGGCATGGGTGCCGAGAAAGACGATCAGGCCCAGGACAAGCAGCGTCACGATCACCTCTCAAGCCGCAGGAGGGTTCGCTGCGCCTTATAGGGACCACCGTCGAGGACGGCCGCGCAGCAGGTATTGAACTATCGGAGGGGCGGCCGCAAGCTTCAACCGGTCCGGAAAGGCTTTCCCTGCCTCAACTTTCAACAGGGCGGCATCTTGCGACCGAAAATTTTCCCCGCTACTGACCCGGGCCATTGACTAAGACTAATGTGACACTAGCCGAACGGGCCCAAGTCCGGTAGCTAGGCCGCAATATTCAACCAATAAGCTCAGGGGGAAGACCAGTGGCAGCGCTTCTTCGGCTATCCCGCACCATCGACTGGCTCAACGAGCGCATCGGCAAGACCGCGGCCTGGGCCATCGTGGTGGCCATTCTGGTATCCGCGATCAACGCCATCATCCGGCGCATCTTCGGCGTTTCGTCCAACGCCTGGCTCGAGCTGCA
>DASQTM010000003.1:0-2968 GCA_035641875.1 Microvirga sp.
GTGACATCCTGACCGCCGACTACCATATGCTCGTCGATGATCTCCGGCGCGCGCTGCGGGTTGTGACCAAGCCTAAGAGCGCGCCGGCGGCCGACCGTCCCCTCTCCTCCTCACCTCCCTCCAACGGCGAGCGTCGCGGACATTCCCATGCGTGATGACAACAAAAACCTCATCGTCGCCATCGTGCTGTCGGTGGCGGTCCTGCTTGGCTGGCAATACTTCTTTGCGGCCCCTCAGGCGGAGAGGCAGCGCCAGGCCGCCCAGCAGCAATCCACGCAAGTCAACCCCAACGCGCCGAACCCGCCCGCAAGCCCGAGCCAGGCAGGCGGCGCCTCCCCGACGGTGCCGGGAACGGTTCCAGGCACGCCGGCCGCCCCGGCGGTGGAATCCCGCGAATCCGCTCTTGCCCGCTCGCCCCGCGTCGCCATCGACACCCCGGCCCTTGCGGGCTCCATCAACCTGCGCGGCGGCCGCATCGACGACGTGGCGTTGAAGCAGTATCGCGAGACGGTCGATCCCCGCAGCCCGAACATCGTGCTGTTTTCGCCCGCCGGCAGCCCCAATCCCTATTACGCCGATTTCGGCTGGGTCGGCGCCCAGGCCGGCCCCCTGCCCAACCAGACCACGGAATGGACCGCGGACAAGAACAGGCTCTCCCCCGGAAACCCCGTCACCCTGACCTGGGACAACGGCCAGGGCCTCGTCTTCCGCCGCACGATCGCGGTGGACGACAAGTTCATGTTCACCATCAAGAACACGGTCGAGAACCGTGGCTCCGCGCCGGTGACCCTGCACCCCTACGGGGTCGTGTCCCGCCACGGCAAGCCCACCACCCTGGGCTATTACGTGCTGCATGAGGGCCTGATCGGCTATCTCGGCGACCAGGGCCTGCAGGAATACACCTACGCCACCCTCGACAAGGAGGACCCCGTGTCCGGCCCGAACACGGTCGGCAAGGTGTGGAACTCCCTGACCGGGGGCTTTGTGGGCATCACCGACAAGTACTGGGCTGCGGCCGTCATCCCGGATCAGGCGCAGGCCTACCAGGGCTCCTTCACGGCGCGGAACGAGCCGAGCGGCCAGGTCTATCAGGCCAACATGCTGGGCGATGCCCAAATCCTCCAGCCCGGCAGCACGACCGACGTGAGCCAGCATCTGTTCGCGGGCGCCAAGGAGGTGGCGGTCGTGGATCAATATGCCGAGACCCTGAACCTCAAGAACTTCGACCGCCTGATCGACTGGGGCTGGTTCTACTTCATCACCAAGCCGCTCTTTAAGGTGCTCGACTTCTTCTATCGGCTCTTCGGCAATTTCGGCATCGCAATCCTTCTCGTGACGGTGGTGCTGAAGATCCTGTTCTTCCCGCTCGCCAACAAGTCCTACGCCTCCATGGCGAAGATGAAGGCGGTGCAGCCGGAGATGACCTCGATCCGCGAGCGCTATGCCGACGACAAGATGAAGCAGCAGCAGGCGCTGATGGAGCTGTACAAGAAGGAGAAGATCAATCCGGTCGCCGGTTGCTGGCCGGTCCTGATCCAGATCCCGGTCTTCTTCGCGCTCTACAAGGTGCTCTTCGTCACCATCGAGATGCGCCATGCGCCGTTCTTCGGTTGGATCCGCGATCTCGCGGCGCCGGACCCGACCTCCATCTTCAACCTGTTCGGCCTGATTCCTTACAACCCAGGCGCGGTGCCGGTGCTGGGGCCGTTCCTGATGCTCGGCGTGTGGCCGATCCTCATGGGCATCACCATGTGGCTGCAGATGAAGATGAACCCGGAGCCGCCGGACCCGGTGCAGAAGCAGGTCTTCGCTTGGATGCCGGTGATCTTCACCTTCATGCTCGGCTCGTTCCCGGCCGGCCTCGTGATCTACTGGGCCTGGAACAACCTGCTCTCCGTGACCCAGCAGGGCTTCATCATGAAGCGCAACGGCGTGAAGATCGAACTCTGGGACAACCTGCGCAAACTTTTCAACCGCAGCAGCCCCGCCAGGGGCTGACCGATCACCCGCCCGCTTTGAAGAAATCCCCGGACCTGCTCCGGGGATTTTCGTTTGGGCTTTGTTTAGCTCCTTACTCTCCCTCATCCTGAGGAGCCGCGCAGCGGCGTCTCGAAGGATGAGGGAGAGAACGCCCGAGACGCGACGGGTCCCCCTCCCGTGGGGAAGGAGGGATCAGTGCGGCGTTTCAGGCGCACACTGGAGATATCCTTCGAGACGCCTGCTGCGCAGGCTCCTCAGGATGAGGGCTGTGGGTGGTATCTTCATAACCCAGCCTGTCAGGCTCCCATCAGCCCCCTGAGCTTGACGTGCTGAAGCAGCATGATGGTCTTGCCGTCGATGATTTCGCCCCGGTCGATCATGGCGAGGGCCTCGTCGAGGGCGAGTTCGAGAACCTCGATGTCCTCGCCCTCGTGGGCGTCTCCCCCGCCCCGGCCGACCCGGTCTTCCGGGGAATAGCGCGCCGTGAAGAACATGAGCCGCTCGGTCACGCTGCCGGGGCTCATGAACACGTGAAACACCTGTTCGGTGGCCTTGAGCCTGTAGCCCAGCTCCTCCTCGGCCTCCCGGCGGATGCAGGTTTCCGGATCGTCCCGGTCGAGAAGCCCGGCGCAGGCCTCGATGAGGGGCTCGGGATGGCCGCTCACATAGGCAGGCAGCCTGAACTGGCGCACGAGCAGCACCGTTCCGCGCCTGGGATCGTAGGGCAGGATCACGGCCCCATGGCCGCGGTCGTAGGTCTGCCGGACCTGGGTTTCCAGGCTTCCGTCGCGGCGGCGGTAGTCGAAGGTGAACTTCTTGAGAATCGCCCAATCGTCCGAGAGCACCTCGACGGAGCGGATGCGGATCGGTTCATCTGTTGTCATGTTTCAGCGCCGTCAAATGTCCTGTTCGCCGGGTCGATCTTCGGGGACGGGGGATCGAATGCACTCCGCCAGTTTTGTAGAAGGGCGGCGCATTTCTGAAGAGC
>DASQTM010000004.1:0-4200 GCA_035641875.1 Microvirga sp.
CGGGCAAGCCATGCCCATCAGCACGGACACCATCATGGTCACCACGGCCATGATCATCGCCACGACGTGAACCGGCACGACGCGCGCATCCGCGCCTTCTGCCTCACCAGCGACCAGCCGATCCGTCAGGGCACGCTGGACATGTTCCTCGATCTCCTGCGCTCGTCGCAGGGCGCGAAGCTCTTACGGGTGAAAGGTCTCGTGGCCTTGGCCGAGGACCCGGACCATCCGGTGGTCATCCACGGCGTCCAGCACGTGATCCACGTGCCTGCGGTGCTGGAGCGCTGGCCCAGCGACGACCGGCGCAGCCGCATCGTGTTCATCGTGGATGATCTCGAGCGCGAGACGGTGGAAAGGCTCTGGGACGCCTTTCTCGGCAAACCAGCCATTGACCGGCCGGATGCGGCGGCGCTATCCGATAATCCGCTTTCGCTGAGGCGTTGAAGGTGCTTGCGGAGAGAGTACAACAAACCCTTGGGCGGCCACCGTCATCCCGGGTCTGCGCAGCAGAACCCGGGATCGCCAGACGAGAATGGCGCTGTCATCCCGGCGAAGGCCGGGATCCGTAACCACAGGTTCTACCCATTCTAGCACCGTCAGCGGATATGGATTCCCACCTGCGCGGGAATGACAATGGCATTTCAGGTGCTTTGTTCTGCACACGATCCCGGATCTTCGCTGCGCTTCGTCCGGGATGACGCTCAGAACGGCTCGCCGCAAAAAGCGGCCTCTCACGCCGCCATCTGCGAGCGCTGCGCCCAGCCGGTCATGGATTGCTCCACATAGGCCGTGATGGCGTACATGAACACGCCGAGCACGGCGAGCACCACGAGGGCGGCCCAGACGAGGGGCACCTCGAAGGCGGCGGAGGCGCGGGTCAGCAGGTTGCCGACGCCCACATTCGAGGCGTTCTGCTCGCCGATGACGGAGCCCACATAGGCGAGCGTGATGGCCACCTTCAACGAGCCGAAGAAATACGGCATGGCTCGGGGCACGCCGACCTTGAAGACGATGTCGCGCTTCGAGGCGCCGAGCGCGCGCAGCACATCCTCCATCTCGGGCTCCACGGTGGCGATGCCGGTGGCCACATTCACCACGATGGGAAAGAACGAGATCAGGAAGGCCGTCATCACCGGCGGCACCCAGCCGACGCCGAACCAGAACACCAGGATCGGCACCACCGCCACCTTGGGGATGGAATTGAAGCCGACGAGGAGCGGGTAGCTGCCCGCATTGATGAGCCGCGACGAGCCCAGCACCATCCCGAGAAGAAGGCCGAAAGCCACCGCAAGGCCGAACCCCGCCAGGGTCATCCAAAGCGTATGCATGGCGTGATAGGCGAGCTGGTTGCGATATTCCCACACCGCCAGCAGGATGGTGGAGGGCGCGGGCAGGATAAAGCTGGAAACATTCAGGAGACGGCAGACGATCTCCCACAGGGCGAAGAAGCCGATCGTGAAGACCCAGGGCGCGAGGGCGAGCTTATTCTTGTTGTTCATGGGGGATCTCAGGCCGCATTGCGCGCCTGCGCGATGTGGCCGCGCAGCTCGTGGACGAGGGCGGCGAATTCGGGCGTATAGGTGATCTCGAGATCGCGCGGGCGCGGGAAATCCACCTCCCGCTCCGCCACGATGCGGCCGGGGCGCGCGCTCATGCAGAAGATGCGGTCCGCCAGGAATGCCGCCTCGCGCAGGTCGTGGGTGACCAGGATGATCGTCACCTTCTGGGCCGCGTGCAGGTCGCGGATCACGCACCACAGCTCCTCGCGGGTGAAGCTGTCGAGCGCCCCGAACGGCTCGTCGAGCATGAGGAGCTTGGGCTCGTGGATCAGGGCGCGGCAGAGGGAGGCGCGCTGCTGCATGCCGCCGGACAATTGCCAGGGAAACCGCTGCCCCTGCCCTTTAAGGCCGACCTGACCGAGCAGGGCCTCGGCCTTCGCCACGTACTCCGCCTTGTTGCGGCGCAGGCGCGAGCGATGCGGCTCCACGATCTCCAGGGGCAGGAGGATGTTGTCGAGGGTGGTGCGCCAGGGCAGCATGGTGGGGTTCTGGAACGCCATGCCGGCGAGCTTCACCGGCGCGCCCACTTCCCGTCCGTCCACGATCACGGTCCCCTCGCGGGGAAACTGCAATCCCGTAGCGAGCTTCATCAGCGTAGACTTGCCGCAGCCCGACGGCCCGACGATGGCGGCGAATTCGCCCTCCTGGACCTTCAGGGTTAGGTTCCTGACCGCAGGCACGCCGTCCTCGGCCCGGGCATAGACATGGGTGACGTCGTGAATATCGACGAAGGATTTCATGAAAGGGGGCCGCCTTCAGGGTGAAGAAGCCCTGGCGTCCATGCACCCGGGCCTGCGATGATCAGTTCACTTTCCTCTGGTCGGCGGCAGGAAGGAACTGCTCGGTAAACACATCCTCCACCTTGGGCTTGGCCTTGTAGTTGAAGGTCAGGCCGATCTGGTCGAGGGCCTTGGCGAAGCGGTCCCTGTCGATGCCGCCATAGCCGTTCTGCTTCACCCAGGGGGTGACCATGTTCTGATCCAGCACCATCCTGAGGCGCTCCAGTTCCACGTCCTTCTTGGCGACGTCGTTGCGCTTGATCACCGCGTCCACGGCGGTCGAGGGGTCCTTCACCGTGTCCTGCACGCCCTTCATGATGGCGCGCAGCAGTCCCTTCACGGCCTCCGGCTTCTCCTGAGCGAATCTCTGCGACACGATGATGGTGTTGCCGTAGAGATCGACCCCGTAGTCGCTCATGAGCATGACCACGATGTCGTCCGCCGGCACGCCGCGGGACTTCAGGTTGATGTAGGACGACATGGAGAAGCCGAAGACCGCATCGACCTCCCCTTGCGCCAGCATGGGCTCGCGCACCGGGAAGCCCACATTCTCGAACCTCATGCTGGAATCGTCGATCTTGTTGACGGCCTTGAAGATCGGCCATTGCGCATAGGCCCCGTCGGCGGCGGGCGCCCCGAACTTCCGGCCCTGGAGGCTCGACGCCTCCTTGGAGACGCCCCGGCTCTTGCGCCCGATGATGGCGAAAGGCGGGCGGTCGTAGATCACCATCACGGCCTTGATGTCGGTTCCAGGGTTCTCGTCCCGGAAGCGCACCAGGGAGTTCACGTCGCCGAAGCCTGCATCGTAGGTGCCGGACGCCACCCGGGAGATCGGCTCGCGGGAGCCTGCGGCCGGATCGATCGTCACGTCCAGGCCCTCGGCCTTGAAGTAGCCCTTGTCCAGGGCCACCGCGAAGGGGGCCGCCGGACCCTCCCAGCGCCAGTCGAGGGAAAACCGCACGGGGGTTTGCGCCTGAGCCGCCGCCGCGCCGAGGAGCGCGGCAGCAGTGCCTGCCACGATTCCCTTGAGCCACCCTGCCCTTATCGAACGATCCGAAGCCATCACCGTCACCTCTGATTTATCGTTTGGAGCCCGATGGCGCTCTTTTCGGCCACCTGTCCTCTTCGTAACCATGCAACCAGATGGGCGCTGCGGGTCAAGTCCGTTGCCCGCGCATTCGTGCTGTCTGAGGTGGCAATTGACACAAAATTGAGCAGAAATTCTCAAGCTTGAGAGACTTGACGGTGGCGAGGGCGCTCCCCACCTGGGGTCTATCGGTGACCGGGCCCCTCTGGCGGACGCGAGAAACGTTCGTGATGTCGGAGCCGATGCTTGAACAGAAGCAATCATAGGTCCGGTTATGCTAGAATTTTTTCTCTCCGAATGGCTGGGGAAGCCCGTCTGGATGTGGACGGCTTTCTTGAGCCTCGTCATCGTTCTCCTCGCTTTCGATCTCGGTGTCCTGAACAGAAAGAACAAGGAGCTCGGCGTCAGGGAGAGCCTCGTGCTCTCCGCCTTCTACATCGGCATCTCGGTGCTCTTCGGCGCCTATATCTGGTGGTCGTTCGAAGCCGGCTTCCTGGTGACCCAGGACGGCAGCCATGCCGGCATCGCCTACTTCACGGGCTTCTTCATCGAGAAGTCCCTGTCCATCGACAATGTCTTCGTGATCTCGCTGATCTTCAGCTATTTCGCGATCCCCCGGAAATATCAGTACCGCGCTCTCGTCTGGGGCATCGTCGGCGTCATCATCCTGCGCGGCATCATGATCGCGGTCGGCGCCGCCCTCGTGCAGGAATATGCTTGGATTCTCTATGTGTTCGGCGCGTTCCTGATCGCCACCGGCATCAAGATGCTGCTG
>DASQTM010000005.1:0-8386 GCA_035641875.1 Microvirga sp.
TCGACGTCGGCGACCCCGTCCGGAGCAGCGTTGGCGCGCAGGGTCAGGGTGAGCCGGTCGCCGACCGCCCTGGCCAGGGCCGGATCCGCCAGCGCAACGCCGCTCGCCTCGGCGTCGGCCACCAGGGCGATCCGGGTGCCAGGCTCGGAGAAGGGGCCGCTGGGGATAGCCGAGAAGGATGCGTCGAGCTTCCCCAGGCGTCCGACCGGGAGGCGGGCGTCCTCCGCCTGAAGGTTTCCAGTGATCCGTGGTCCCGCCAGGGGACCGGCGACGGCCCCGTCGAAGGCGAGCCGGCGGATCTCGGCCCCGCCCGCCACCGTCTTTCCCTCCACGGTGGGAACGGCGCTGGCCGACACCTTGAGGTCCACATTCCTGTCCGCCGAGAGGCTGCCCGACGCATCGAGCCGTGCGGTCTGCGACGTGAGCGTCAGGCGGGGAATGGCGACAGCGCCGTCATTGGCGAAGGTGGTGTCTGCCACAAGCTGCGTCGTTCCGGCAAAGACGGGGGCGATGGCGGCGGGCAGCAGGCCTTCGACCCGCGCATCCGTGTTCAGGGTGAGGCGCCTGGCGCTTCCCTCGCGGCGCAGATCGGCCCGGCCCGTCGCGCCGATCGTCGGACCCGCATTGAAGGCGAGCTGGGCCCCGAAGGCATCGAGACTTCCGCTGCCGTTCAGGTCGAGCCGCACCGGCGGCAGGCTGGGGATGCTGGCGGCGCGAGCCAGGATGCCACCCTCAGGCTCGTCGAGCGCCAGGGTGAGATCGAGCTTCTCGGCCGCGTAGTTGAGGCGGGCGGTGAGGTTCCCGGGGGCATCGAGGCGATGCGCCGCGAAGCGCAGATCGAGCCCTTCCGCCGGATTGCCCAGGGACGCCGCGCCGGTGGCCGAGAGCTGCGCCGCCACTCCGAGGATAGGCTCGCCCAAGGTGAGCTTCTGCAGCCTGAAATCGGCGATCTGAACCTTGACCGGCAGTTCGGGCAGCAGGGGCTCGTCCGCTCCGGGAACGGTTTCCTCGGCCGGCACCGGCTTGCGCAGGATCTCCAGGCTGCCGACCTCCAGGCGGTCGATCTCGAGACGCTTCGAGAGCAGGGCGAGGCGACGCCAGACGATGCGCGCCCGGTCCAGCCTGAACCAGATCCCGTCCCGGTCGGAGATGGTGATGTCGCGGATCGTCGCGTCCGACGACAGGGCGCCTTCGACGGCCCCGATGGAGACGCGGGTCGCGGGGGTGGAGAGGGCGCGGGAGATGAGGGACGCCAGAACGCCCTTGTCCTCCTCGGCGCTCCGGGTCCGCAAGGCGGAGGCGAGCAGGATGGCTCCCGCCAGGACGAGAAGCGCAAGCGCTGGAACGAGGAGGCGGCGCATGGTCATGTCAGAAGGCCTGTCCGATGCTCACATAGAGTGAGACTGGCTTGTCACCCTGGCGCCGGTTGAGGGGCGCAGCGATATCCAGGCGGATCGGCCCGATGGCCGTGTAGTAGCGAAGTCCCAATCCCGCCGACACCCGCACCTTTTCGTCGAAATCCGGATAGCTCGACTCGAAGGCGCCGCCCGCATCGACGAACGGGACGATGCCGATGGTGTCGGTGATCTTGATGCGGGCCTCCAGGGAGGCTTCCAGCAGGCTGCGGCCGCCCACCACCTGGCCGAAGGGGCCGATGGGTCCGAGGCTGCGGTAGCGGAAGCCGCGCACCGAGCCGCCGCCGCCGGCGAAGAAGCGGAAATTGGCCGGGATCTCGTCGAGTTCGGCCCCGACGATCGAGCCGACGCCCAGCCTGCCGGCCAGGATGTAGCGCGCATCCTCGTCGAGG
Organism: Microvirga sp.; assembly: GCA_035641875.1. Lineage (GTDB taxonomy): Bacteria > Pseudomonadota > Alphaproteobacteria > Rhizobiales > Beijerinckiaceae > Microvirga. Next base: position 1,808 of record DASQTM010000005.1, read on the forward strand.
GCATAGTAGGCGGAGGCGTTCGCCTCGCCCACCACCATGCCCACCGTCGAGCCGAGGAAGGTGGGATAGGGCGACAGCGTCGCATTGATCCGCATGCCGCGGGTGGGATCGAGGGGCCGGTCGGTGGAGTCGTAGGTGACGGATGCGGGCGTGCCGACGACGAGGTAGTCGATCTGCCCGAGCACGTCGCTGGTCTGGCCCTTCTGCACCTGAGCGCCCGCCTGGACGGAGAACGTGTCGCTGAAGCGGTGCCGGATGAACGCCGTGCCGTCCGCGAGGCGGCTGGTATATCCGCCGAAGCGGTCTCCGCCGGTCCTGTCCCGCTCGACGCGGGCATCGACCAGGAGGTCGTTGCGGCTGCCGCCCAGCGCCGGCTTGAGGAAGCTCGCCCGGAAGCGCCCGCCGAGATCGGAGCGCTCGAAGTCGTCGATGCCCTTGATCTGGGTGCCGTCGTTTCGCGGGGCGAGAAACACGTCCGCCTCCAGGCGCAGCCGCTCGGCGCCGCCGAACAGGTTGCGGTGCTCCCAATAGGCGCGGACGGCAGGCCCGTCGGTGGTGGAATAGCGGGCGGAAAAGCCCACGACCCGCGGCAGCCGCTCCGTGACCTCGATGAAGACCGGCAGGCGGCCCTGCGCGTCGAGAGCCTCCGCCTCGCGGATGCGGACGGAGCTCAGGGCCTGCAGGGTGGCGACGGATCTGCGGGTATCGGCCAGGGCCTCGGGCGAATAGGGATCCCCTGGCTCCAGATAGATGAACGAGCGCACGACGGCGGGATCGACGTTCTGCGTACCGGACACGGCGATATCGCCGATCGGCGCAACCGGGCCGGGATCGAGCGTGTAGGCCACATCCATGATGCGCGCCGGATGAAAGACCACCGGATCGATGCTCACGGCCTTGGCGAGGGGACGCGACTGCGCCCTGAAATGGTCCACCATCCTGGCCTGCGCCGCCCTCAGGTCCGCCGCCCGAGCCGGATCGCCGGGTTCGAGCTTCACCACCCGCTGCGGCAGCTCCTGCGGAGAGAAGGGCCGGCGCGTCCGCGCGTGATCCACCTGGATGGTGCGGAGCTGGAACAGGGGTCCGGGATCGATCCGGGCCTGGATCGGCACCGCCGCCCGGGCGCGATAGGCCTCGGCGGCCCGAACGGCGGCGGCCGGATCAGCCCCCATGTCCAGAACGGAGCCGCCTACATCGAACACCAAGCGGGCGTTGTAATAGCCGGAGCCCCAAAGCGCATCGATCAGGGGCGCGAAATCCGCCTGGACGCGCCGCACGAGGGACACGCCGTCCGGCGGCGCATCGGCCCGCAGGCGGTAGAGGGTGGAGGTGTTCTGCAAGGTATCCTTGAGCGCCCTCTCGCCGCCGGCGATCTCGAATGTGAGCGCGTAAGGGAGCGCGTCCGGCGAGGGCGGGGGAGGCTTGTCGCCGGAGCCGAACAGCCCGAAGAAGTCGAATGCCTGCGCCTTTCCGCCCTCGACCGCCCCTGAAGAAGCAAGCAAGCAGGCGGAGAGAAGGACGGCGTTGCGCCAGGGCGGAAACTTCATTCGGAACTCCAACTGACGCAGACAGAGGCAATCAATGCGGAGAATTTGTGATTGAGGCAAAGATCAGGCCTAAAGAGGGTTAATCCCTTATCTGCCCCAAGGTGCAAATTCACTCAGTCGCACGCGTCCCCTGAGCGGCGGAGATCCTCGCTTTCGATCAGTCCCTTTCCCGCAGCAGCCTTAACTGCTGATTGAAAACATTGGGGCTTTCCAAGAAGCCGCCGGCGCGATCATAACCTGAGAGTTGGACCGCAAGGCACTCTTGGACGTCCTGCGCGCCGATTCCAAGCGGCAAAGAAGCACAGTGGATTTCAAGCAATAGTGAGCAAGATTAACTTGCCCTGACCCCTGCAATCCGCGAGGCTAAGGATGAGGCGGCAAGTCCGAGGTCGAAGGCGACTTCCCCAGACCGGACCGTTCGCGCCGCGCTCTCTGCGCCTGAGGAGGGCTATTCGTCAACATACGAACAAAACGCATCAGAGTATCGCATGGTCTAGCAACCTTAGCCGTGCAAAATCGTTGTCTCTGAGAGGGATCTGAATTCGGTGGCGCCATGCTTCATTCCGACGACCTGTTCTCGAGTTTCTTGAAGTCCTACGAGACCCGCCGCGAGGCGGAGATGTCTCTCGCGGAATACCTGGAAGGGTGCCGCAACGATCCCATGATGTATGCAAGCGCTCCGGAGCGCATCCTGGCGGCGATCGGCGAGCCTCAACTCGTCGATACCTCGAAGGACGCGCGTCTCGGCCGCATCTTCATGAACCGGACGATCCGCGCCTATCCGGCTTTTTCCGAATTCTACGGCATGGAAGAGACGATCGAGATGATCGTGAGCTTCTTCCGCCATGCCGCGCAGGGCCTGGAGGAGCGCAAGCAGATTCTCTACCTGCTCGGCCCGGTCGGCGGCGGAAAGTCCTCCCTGGCCGAACGCCTGAAGGCCCTGATGGAGGTTCACCCCATCTACGTGCTCAAGGCCGGCAATGAGATCAGCCCCGTCTTCGAGAGCCCCCTCAGCCTCTTCGATCCCGAGCAGATGGGGCCCATGCTCGAGGAGCGCTTCGGCATCCCCCCGCGGCGACTGACGAACCTGATGAGCCCCTGGGCCATCAAGCGGCTCGATGAATTCGGCGGCGACGTCTCCCGCTTCCGGGTCGTGAAGGTCAATCCTTCGCGGGTGCGGCAGATCGCGGTCGCCAAGACCGAACCGGGCGACGAGAACAACCAGGACATCTCGTCCCTCGTGGGCAAGGTGGACATCCGCAAGCTGGAAACCCTGTCCCAAGCCGATCCTGACGCCTACAGCTATTCCGGCGGCCTCAACCGCGCCAACCAGGGCATTCTCGAATTCGTCGAGATGTTCAAGGCGCCCATCAAGATGCTCCACCCGCTGCTCACCGCTACGCAGGAGGGCAACTACGTCGGAACGGAGAATATCGGCTCCATCCCGTTTACGGGCATCATTCTGGCGCACTCCAACGAGGCCGAGTGGCAGAGCTTCAAGGCCAACAAGAACAACGAGGCGTTCATCGATCGCATTTATGTGATCAAGGTGCCCTACTGCCTCCGGGCGACCGAGGAGCAGAAGATCTACGAAAAGCTGATCAGGGGCTCGGAGCTGACCGGAGCGCCCTGCGCCCCGGCCACCCTGGAGATGCTGGCCCGGTTCTCGGTGCTCTCGCGCCTTCGCTCGCACGAGAACTCGAACTTCTTCTCCAAGATGCGGGTCTATGACGGCGAGAGCCTGCGGGAGGTCGATCCGCGCGCCCGGAGCCTGCAGGAATACAAGGATGCGGCAGGCGTCGACGAGGGCATGGACGGCATTTCCACCCGCTTCGCCTTCAAGGTTCTGGCCGCCACCTTCAATCACGACACGATCGAGGTGGCCGCCGATCCGGTCCACCTCATGTATACCCTCGAACAATCCCTGCGGCGGGAGCAGTTGCCGACCGATGTGGAGCGGCGCTACCTCGAGTTCATCAAGGCCGAGCTCGCGCCGCGCTACGCCGACTTCATCGGCCACGAGATCCAGAAGGCCTATCTGGAATCCTACCACGATTACGGCCAGAACCTCTTCGACCGCTATGTGGCCTATGCCGACGCCTGGATCGAAGATCAGGACTTCAAGGATCCCGATACGGGCCAGCTTCTCAACCGGGAGCTCCTGAACCAGGAGCTGACCAAGATCGAGAAGCCGGCCGGCATCGCCAATCCAAAGGATTTCCGCAACGAGGTGGTGAAGTTCTCGCTGCGGGCGCGGGCCGGCAACAACGGCCGCAACCCGTCCTGGACGAGCTACGAGAAGGTGCGCGAGGTCATCGAGCGCCGGATGTTCTCGCAGGTCGAGGAGCTCCTGCCCGTGATCAGCTTCGGCTCGAAGAAGGACAGCGAGACCGAGAAGAAGCACGGCGAGTTCGTCGAGCGTATGATGGCGCGCGGCTACACCGAGCGGCAGGTTCGGCGTCTGGTGGAGTGGTACATGCGCGTGAAGCAGGCGGGCTGACAGCAAACGGAGGCAGGCTAGGCGTTCCTATGTACATCATCGACAGACGCCTCAACCCAGGGGGCAAGAGTCTCGCCAATCGCCAGCGTTTCCTTCGGCGTGCCAAGGCGCAGATCCAGCGGGCCGTGCGCCAGAGTGCAGGAGATCGCGGCATCAGCGACCTGGAGCGGGGAGGGGAAGTTTCCATTCCGGTCGATGGCGTGCGCGAGCCGAGCTTCCGCCGCTCCGGAGAGGGGGGCATCAACGACCACATCCTCCCCGGCAACAAGCGCTTCATCGAAGGAGATACGATCGACCGGCCACCCTCGGGCGGGGGCGGAAGCCCAGCGCCGGGCGGGGACGGGGAGGGTGAGGACGATTTCCGGTTCGTCCTGACCCGCGAGGAGTTTCTCGATCTTTTCCTTGACGATCTCGAACTCCCCGATCTCGCCAAGCGGCGTCTCGCCACCGTTGAAACCCAGGGCATGCGCCGCGCCGGGTATTCCGTCACGGGATCGCCGGTCAACCTCGCCCTGCTGCGCTCCATGCGCAACGCCTTGTCCCGGCGGATCGCCATGCGGCGGCCGAAGCCGGACGACCTGCTCCGCCTCCAGGAGGAGATCGCCCTTCTGGAGAGGGACGGTGAAACCGAGCGCCTCGCGGAGCTGCGGCTGGAGCTCGAAGCGCTGCAACTGCGCGCCCGGCGCTTTCCCTACATCGATCCCATCGATCTGCGGTATCGCCGCTTCGAGCCCGTCTCCAAGCCGGTGGCCCAGGCGGTCATGTTCTGCCTGATGGACGTGTCCGGATCCATGACGGAGCACATGAAGGATCTGGCCAAGCGCTTCTACATGCTGCTCTATATCTTCCTGACCCGGCGCTACAAGCACGTGGAGATCGTCTTCATCCGTCATACCCACGAGGCGAAGGAAGTGGACGAGAACACCTTCTTTCACAGCCCCGAGACGGGCGGCACCGTGGTGTCGTCGGCCCTGCGGGAGATGCAGAAGATCGTGACCGAGCGCTATTCTCCGGATAACTGGAACATCTACGCGGCCCAGGCCTCGGACGGAGACAATTCGCCCAACGACGGCAGCATCACCGCAGGGCTCCTGAAGAATGTGATCCTGCCGGTGTGCCAGTACTACGCGTATCTGGAGGTGGGCAGCGACAGCGACCGGATGCATGCGGGCTTCATCAACCACAAGACGTCTCTCTGGCAGACCTATGAGGCTCTGCAGAATGAGGGCGCCACTCTGGCCATGCGGAAGGTCAATCACCGTCGCGAGATCTACCCTGTTTTCCGCGAACTCTTCCGGCGGCGCGAAGCCGTTGCGGGGTAAGGACGCCATGAGCCCGATCGAGCACGATCGTCTTCTCTTCCAGGGCGCTGATTGGGACTTCGGCGCCATCCAGCGAATCTACGACGCGGTCGAGACCGTTGCGCGCCAGGATCTTGGCCTCGACGTCTATCCCAACCAGATCGAGGTGATCACGGCCGAGCAGATGCTCGACGCCTATGCGTCCATCGGAATGCCGCTGTTCTACAAGCATTGGTCCTTCGGCAAGCGCTTCGCCACCCATGAAGCCGGATACCGCCAAGGCCTGATGGGCCTCGCCTACGAAATCGTCATCAATTCGAACCCGTGCATATCCTACATCATGGAGGAGAACACGGCGACGATGCAGACGCTGGTGATCGCCCATGCGGCCTTCGGGCATAATCATTTCTTCAAGAACAACTACCTCTTCAAGGAATGGACCGACGCGGACGGGATCCTCGATTACCTGGAATTCGCCAAAGGCTATATTGCCCGCTGCGAGGAACGCTACGGGCAGGCCGCGGTCGAGAAGGTGCTCGACGCCGCCCATGCGCTGATGTCCCATGGCGTCCACCGCTATCCGCGCAAGAAACGGCCCGATCTGCGCTCGGAGGAGCGCCGGGAGGAGGAGCGCCACCTTCACCGGGAGCAGACCTACAACGTCCTGTGGCGCACCGTGCCCCAGAAGGGCGCTGCGAAAGTCGAGCTGAGCGAGGACCGGCGGCGGGCGCTGCTGGAGCTGCCGCAGGAAAACCTCCTGTACTTCCTCGAAAAATCGGCGCCCCGCCTCCAGCCGTGGCAGCGGGAGCTCCTGCGCATCGTCCGCCACATCGCGCAGTATTTCTACCCGCAGCGGCAAACCAAGGTCATGAACGAGGGCTGCGCCACCTATTGCCACTATCGGATCATGACCCACCTGCACGAGCGCGGACAGCTGACCGACGGCGCCTTCATGGAATTTCTGCAGTCGCACACCAACGTGGTGCGGCAGCCGGAATATGACGATCCGCATTACGGCGGCATCAACCCTTACGCCCTCGGCTTCGGCATGATGCAGGACATCGAGCGCATCTGCACACGCCCATCGGACGAGGACCGGGACTGGTTCCCGGATATCGCCGGCAAGGGCGACCCCATGGCGGTGCTGCGCGACGTATGGGCGAACTATCGCGACGAAAGCTTCATCTCGCAGTTCCTGAGCCCGACACTGATGCGGCAGTGGCGGATGTTC
>DASQTM010000006.1:0-2177 GCA_035641875.1 Microvirga sp.
AGGGGGAGAAGGAGCCGACGAAATACTGGCTCTCTACCCTGTCGCCGGACACGCCGCTTGCTGACTTGGTCGAGCAAGCCAAGTTGCGCTGGCGCATCGAACGGGATTTCCAGGAGCTCAAGCAGGAGATGGGGCTGGGCCACTACGAGGGGCGGGGCTGGCGCGGGTTCCACCATCATGCCGCCCTGTGCATCGCGGCGTATGGATTTCTGGTCTCGCAGCGAGGCCGGGTTCCCCCCTCAGGTCCACAGACGGCGATCCCCCCGGCACCTCGCCTTCCCGAGAGCTACCGTCCCCGGGGCGCTCCCCCTCAGACCGGAGCGCCACGTTGAGACCTCGATCACAACCCTGCGCCTCCACTTGGCACACGCTCTCGCCAGACGCCTTCCCCGATGTCCCTGCTGCTTCCAGAACTTCATGACACAGTAGTACTAGGAGCCTGTCCGAGTAACGGCTTCTGGCTGGGATTGCTGGCGAGCGAGTGAGGTTTCCGGTGGTTCAGCGGGCAGCCTTCGCCAGCTTGAGGAGGTTGTGGGCGGTGCAGACCATGGCCCACTCGCCCCGGACCTGATCGAGGCCCCGCAACAGGAACTGCCGGAAGCCTCTGGCCTGCTTCATCTGGCCGAACACCGGCTCCACCACCTGCTTGCGCAATCGGTAGCGGCTGCGCCGCCCGGCCCGCTTCAGCTTCTCGGCCATGGCGCTCATCAGGGGCATCTTCGTCAGCCTGCGGTGTCCGGCAGCGTGGGTCTCGCCGTGACGCGCCCGGCCCGGCGGCAGATACCCTTTGATCCGACGCTCCTTCAGCGCGACGAGGTTCGCCTCGGTGGCAAAGCCCGCGTCGCCCGAGACCTCCCGCGGCTTGCGGCCGAGATGGGCGTGGATGCCGTCCACGAGCGGCACCAGGGCGCGGTAGTCGGCGGAGGTGGTCACGAGCCGATGCGCCACGATGATCTGATGGGCGGCGTCGACCGCGATCTGGCCGTTGTAGCCCTGCACGAACCCGTCGCGGGTGGGCAGGATGCGGCTGCCCGGGTCGGTGAAGTTGCGCTGGGCCCGGTCCGGCGGTCCGCCGTCCTCGCCGCGCAAGGCACGGCCCTGCCAGCGCATGCCGGAGGATGCGCCCGGTCCGCTCTCATCCTCCGGGTTGGGCGGATCGGCGGCCTCCGCTTCGAGCGCGGCCTTGGCGGCCCGGATCGCCTCCAGTCGGCGCTGCTTGTCGGCCATCCAGTCCGGCGTCTCATCCCCGCGCCGGTCCGGACCATGCTCGCGATCCTCGGCCGCATCCACCTCAGCCGCCCGGCTCAGCCATCTCTCAACCTCGGCAGAGAGCGCCGGCTCGACCGTCTTCATCCGGCCGTAGCTCATCGCCTTGTGGCGGGAGGCATGGGCCTTCAGCTTGGTCCCGTCCACAGCGACGTGCCCGAACTGCACCAGCCCTGCGGCTCGGCACAGATGCAAGACCTGGACGAAGAGGTCAGAGAGGGCGGCAAGGTGGCGCTTGCGGAAGTCGGCGATGGTGCGGAAGTCCGGCCGGTTCAGGCCGGTGACGGCCATCACGTCCACCCGCTCCTCGCAGGCGCGGGCGAGCTGGCGTGAGGAGTAAAGGCCGCGGCTGTAGCCGTAAAGAAGGAGCGCCACCATCATGCCGGGGTGGTAGGGCGGGAAGCCGCGCTCCTCGGCGTAGGTGTCGAGGATAGCCGAGAGATCGAGCGCCTCGCGCACCGTGTCCCGGACAAAGTGCGCCAGGTGTCCTGGCGGCACGAACTCATGCAGCGAGGGCGGCAAAAGCCAACCCTGGTCTCCATCCCACAAGCGAAACACCTTGGCCATGAGCCAAGTGAATCACCCCGCAACCCCGCCGTCGAGCGCCTTACTCGGACAGGCTCCTAGCGGACGGAGGGCGTATCCGTGGCTCAGGTCGCGGGCCGTCCGCGCCGGCGGCGCGAGCGCGGCGCCATGGCCCGCAGCAGCATCTCCGTGACGACCCCGTAGACGAGATGGGCGACGAGGCCGCGCGCGTGCGGCTGCCAAGGATAACGCCCGGGCGGGGCGGCGAAGCCGAACGCCGGGTTCGCGATCTCGTCCTCCAGCGCGAACATGGCCAAGCCGTAGACGAGGCCGGCTCCGGCGTCGACGCCGGGCACGCGGCCGCGCAGGGCCCCGTAGATCGCGGC
>DASQTM010000007.1:0-3106 GCA_035641875.1 Microvirga sp.
GGCTGGTCGCCCGACCGGTTCCGCATGAGCTTCCAGTCCCGGTTCGGCACGGCGGAATGGCTTCAGCCCTATACGGACAAGACCGTGGAGGCGCTCGCGAAGAGCGGCGTGAAGCGCATGGCGATCGTCGCCCCCGGCTTCTCGGCGGATTGCCTGGAGACCCTGGAGGAGCTCAACGGCGAGAACCGCGAGATCTTCATGCATCACGGCGGCGAGCAGTTCGCCTATCTGCCCTGCCTCAACGACAGCCCGGATGGGATGCGGGTCATTCAGGCGGTGGTGGAGCGGGAGCTTCAGGGCTGGATCTAAAACCATGTGGCTTCTGCGTTCCGCAGGGTCCACTGCTCTAGGCGCGTCGCGAGCTTTGCGATAGCCTGACCCCCTGCAACTCCGTTGCCTTGGGGATTCATGCCGTGTTCTTAGGTGGTTTCGATATTTTTGTGATCGTGCTCGTGCTCGTCGTCATCGTGACGATCGCCATGGGCATCAGGACGGTGCCGCAGGGCTATGCCTATACGGTGGAGCGGTTCGGGCGCTATTCGCGCACGCTCAGCCCCGGCCTCGGGCTCATCGTGCCGTACATCGAGAAGATCGGCAAAAAGGTGAACATCATGGAGCAGGTGCTCGATGTTCCGAGCCAGGAGGCCTTCACCCGGGACAATGCCGGCGTCACCATCGACGCGGCCGCCTTCTACCAGGTGCTCGACGCGGCCCGCGCCTCCTATGAGGTGTCGAACCTCAACCAGGCTCTCCTGGTGCTGACCATGACCAATATCCGCACGGTGGTCGGCTCCATGGATCTCGATCAGCTCCTGTCCCACCGGGACGAGATCAACGAGCGCCTCCTGCGGGTGATGGACGCGGCGGCCTCGCCCTGGGGCGCCAAGGTCACCCGCGTGGAGATCAAGGACATCCTGCCGCCGCAGGACCTTGCGGGCGCCATGGCCCGGCAGATGAAGGCCGAGCGCGAGAAGCGCGCCGCGGTGCTCGAGGCGGAAGGCCTGCGTCAGGCGGAAATCCTGCGGGCCGAGGGCGAGAAGCAATCCCAGATCCTGGCGGCCGAGGGCCGGAAGGAAGCCGCCTTCCGCGACGCCGAGGCCCGGGAGCGGCAGGCGGAGGCTGAGGCCAAGGCCACCGGCATGGTCAGCGACGCCATCACCAGCGGCGACCTCAACGCCGCCAACTTCATCGTGGCGGAAAAATACATCGACGCCATCCGCGCCCTGGCCACCGCTCCCAACCAGAAGGTGGTGATCGTGCCCATCGAGGCGGCGGGCCTTGCGGGCACGCTCGGCGGCATCGCCGAACTGACCAAATCCGTCTTCGGCGAAGGCGGCTCGTCGACGAAGCCCCCGCGCAGCGTTCCGGTCGTCACCGGCGGCACGGGGCGGCTATGATCGCGGAGGCTTTCAGGAGCCTGGGCGCATGGGCCTGGATCATCCTGGGCGTCATCCTGATCGGCGTCGAGCTCGTAGCGCCCGGCGCCTTCTTCGTCTGGCTCGGCCTCGCGGCCATCGCCACGGGGCTGCTGGACGCGGTGCTCGGCCTCTCCTGGCAGGCCGCCGCCCTGGTGTTCGCGCTCCTCTCCGTGGCGGCGGTGGTCCTGGGGCGGATGATCAGCCGCTCCGGCCCGGAGCCCGACAACCGAGCTCCTCATCTCAGCCAGCGCGGCCAGTCCCTCGTCGGGCGCGTCTTCATCCTGGAGACGCCGATCAAGGACGGGGAGGGGCGGATCAAGGTTGACGACAGCTCCTGGCGCGTCACCGGCGTCGACCGCTTCGCCGGGGCCAAGGTCCGGGTCGTGCGGGTCGAGGGCTCGACCCTCGTGGTGGACGATCCTTAGGCCGCCCCGGCCCGCAGCAGGTCGAGGTAGTGGACGAGGCCTACGGGCCTCTCGTTCTCCACCACGATCAGAACCGTGATTTTCCGGCTTTCCTGGATCTCCAGGGCTTCGGCCACGAGGTCGTCCGGCGCGATGGTGCGGGGCTTGCGGGTCATGATGGCGGACACGGGCAGGGCGCGAAGGTCGGGCCGCAGGTTCCGGCGCAGGTCGCCGTCGGTGACGATGCCCGCGAGCGTGCCGTCCGCATGGGCCACGATGACCGAGCCGAAGCCTTTGCGGCTGATCTCCTCGATGGCTTCGTCCATGCGGGCGTCGATCCCTACGATGGGGAGGCGCTCGTTCCGGTGCATCACGTCGCGCACGAGCTTGAGGCGCGCGCCGAGCTTGCCGCCCGGGTGGAACACCCGGAAATGCTCCGCCGTGAAGCCGCGCTTCTCCAGGAGCGCGATGGCGAGGGCATCGCCGAGGGCGAGCTGCATGGTGGTGGAGGTGGTGGGCGCCAGCCCGTTGGGGCAGGCCTCCTTGGCCTTTGGCAGGGCCAGGCACAGATCCGCCGCATGGCCCAGGGTCGAGGCCCTGTCCGAGGTGAGCGCGATCAGGGGCACCCGGTAGCGCTTGGCATAGCCGATGATGTCCGCAAGCTCCGCCGTCTCGCCGGACCAGGACAGGGCGACGATCACGTCGTCCGGCTGCACCATGCCGAGATCGCCATGGCTTGCTTCCGCCGGATGGACATAATGGGCGGGAGTGCCAGTCGAGGCCAGCGTTGCGGCGATCTTGCGGGCCACGTGGCCCGACTTGCCCATGCCCGTAACGATGACCCGCCCTCGGGCGGACGCGATGGCGTCGACTGCGCCCGTGAAGACGGCTCCCAAGCCATTGCCGATCGCCTCCATCAGGATGGCCAGGCCGTCCCGCTCGGTCGCAAGGGTGCGCAGGGCCGAGGAGACGGCCTGATCGGGGGAATGGGATGTCGGTCGTGCAAGTGCCATGGCCGCCCTTACAGCATTTTCCGCAAAAGTGGACACCGGTTTTGCGGAAGAAAATGCGTCCTTCAAAAGAGTAGAGCGATGTCTGGAACCTTCGATTCCAGACATCGCTCTACCATAAGGGAGCGGCCCAACGAAACCCTTAACGCCCTCAGGCCTTCTGGCGCAGGAGCGCCTCGAGCTCCTCCCGGAAGGCGGCGGCGAGCTCCTCGCGCTCCAGGGCATAGGCCACGTTGGCCATGAGGAAGCCGATCTTCGAGCCGGTGTCGTAGGT
>DASQTM010000008.1:0-4475 GCA_035641875.1 Microvirga sp.
ACAACACCCGTGCCCCGACCCGACCTCGCGGAAGACGGGGAAGCCGGGGCGACGCCAACCCTTTCAGCGGGCCGGCATTCCCGTTTCGACGATCTTCGCCCACAGCGACACGCCGTAGGGGATCGCCGCATCGTTGAAGTCGTAGGCCGGGTGATGGACGCCCGCCGTGTCGCCGTTGCCGAGGAACACGTAGGCGCCGGGCCGCTTCTCGAGCATGAAGGAGAAATCCTCCGCGCCCATTTCGGGCCGGATCGTCGTGTCCACGGCGCTCTCGCCAGCCACGTCCTTGGCCACGGAAGCGACGAACTCGGTTCTGGCGGTATCGTTCACGGTGACCGGGTAGCCCCGGTTGTACTCGATCGCCGCCTTGGCGCCGAAGGCCGCGCAGACATTCTCGATGATGGCGCAGATGCGCGCCTCCGCCAGATCGCGGACCTCGGGCGAGAGGGTGCGCACGGTGCCGAGCAGGGTGGCCGTCTGCGGAATCACGTTGAAGGCCTCGCCTGCCTTGATGGTGCAGACGGACACCACCACCGACTTCAGGGGATCGACGCTGCGCGACGCGACCGTCTGCAGGGCCGTGATCACATGGGCCGCGGCCACGATGGGGTCGATGCAGTCCTGCGGGTACGCCCCATGCCCGCCCTTGCCCTCGATGGTGACGGTGAAGCGGTCCGCCGCCGCCATGATCGGGCCCGGGCGCATGGCGAAATGGCCCACGGGAACGCCGGGCCAGTTATGCATGCCATAGACCTCCTGGATGCCGAAGCGCTCCATGAGGCCATCCTTCACCATGGCGTTTCCGCCTCCGCCGCCTTCCTCCGCCGGCTGGAAGATCACCACCGCCGTGCCGTCGAAATGGCGGGTCTCGGCAAGGTATTTGGCCGCGCCCAGGAGCATGGCGGTGTGGCCGTCATGGCCGCAGGCATGCATCTTGCCCGGCACCTTGGATGCGTAGGGAAGATTCGTGGCCTCCTCGATGGGGAGCGCGTCCATGTCGGCGCGAAGGCCGATCACCCTGTCTGAGGCATTGCTCCGGCCCTTGATGATTCCCACCACGCCGGTCCGGCCGAGACCGGTCACCACCTCGTCGCAGCCGAAAGCCTTCAGCTTCTCGGCCACGATCCCGGCCGTGCGGTGAACGTCGTAGAGAAGCTCCGGATTTTCGTGGAAGTCCCGGCGCCAGGCGGTGATTTCGTCGGCGAGATCCGCGACGCGGTTGATGATCGGCATGGGAAACCCCTGGCTTGAAGATTCAAGACACCACCGAACCAGAGGTGAAGCCCATCCGTCAATCGCCAAAGGGAGCAGAAAGGCTGCGGCGAAACCTCAGGACCGCCGCCGCAGGATGGCTTTGGGACGGGTCGTGCGGTACTGACCGCGCTCGATCGCCACGAAGACCAGCACCACGACGACAAGCGCCGTGAACCACCAGACCAGCGCGGTGCCGATGCCGAGGCAGCCCAGGGCATAGGCGGTGGCGAAAGCGGCCATGATCCCCGGCCCCAGGATCGGGCGCTCGCCTCCCGCGCCCATGGCGGCGCGGTAGAGGAGAACCGCGCCGGCCACGGCTCCCACCAGCCCGAGCTCGTACCAGATCTCGAACAGGAAGGTGGACGGCGCCGCGGACGAAATGGAGCCGACGATCCGGCTGCGCAGGGCCGTTTCCAGGCCGTGTCCGGTCACGAGGCGGAGGGGTTCCTTGAGAATGATCGTCTGCCAGGCATCGAGGCTGGCGAGCAAAGGCGAGCGCGGCCGGAGGACCATCCGGGCCACAGGGGCCAGGATGAAGGGCAGGAGAGGGGCTAGCAGCAGGAGCCCGGCCATGGCGACGGCCGTCAGCCGCGAGCCGAACCACGGCAGCGCCGTCGTGAGGGCGAAGATCACGGCCCCGGCGGCCAGCCCGTAGAGAGCCGGGCTGTCCGTGGTGAAGAAGGCTGCCCCGGCGACCGCAAGCGCCGCCACCAGGGATTCCAGATTGCGCCCGCGGGAATGGAGCCATGTCACGGCAGGCCAGAGCAGCAGGACCAGCACGATCATGCCCCGCTCCAGGCTCTGGCCTTCAGGATCGAAGCTGGTGCCGCCGCGCAGGGCCAGGACCGTGCCCGTCACGGCCGCACACATGACGCCGACCGGCAGGAGATAGAGGTTCGCCGAGCGCATCCGCTCGGGCAGGGCCAGGTAGCCCGCAAGGGCCATCAGGGCCATGCCGGCGATGTTGAGGGCGCGCTCGGAGGCCTGCGGCAGGAACGGGGTCCAGACCAGGGACAGCCCGGTCCAGAGCAGCAGGATGACTCCGGCCAGGCCCCCGGGAGAGAGCACGATCGCCGTCAGCCTGTCTCCGGACCTCTTGGCGTTGCCGTCGAGGGCGGCCGCCAGGACCAGGAGAACGACCGCAATCGGCGCCAGAACCACCACGGCGCGCCGGGTGAAGAGCGCCCCCATGGGTATGGCGAAAAACAGCAGCGCGAAGCCGAGGCGCCGAAACAGGGCGGCCGCATCGGTGGAAGGATCTGCCGTATGGGAAAGGGGACGAACCATGCAGGCGGCAATCGATCGTTGAGAGGTCGAGAGCCAGGACCCTAATGGACGCGAGGCCCAAAAGCTGTAGGTGTCTTGCAACACATCCTCACCTTGTACCCTTTCCTGAGGCGACCTTGAGTTCATGACGTCCGCCCCCTCGCAAGCCGGAAAGCACCTCGTCCTGGTGGGCGGCGGCCATGCTCATGTATTCGTGCTGGAGGCCTTCGCCCGCAGGCCCGAGCCCGGTTTACGGCTCACCCTGGTGGCCAGGGACCGGCTGACGCCCTATTCGGGCATGCTGCCGGGGCATATGGCGGGGATCTATCCCAGAGGGGCCATGAGGATCGATCTGGAACGCCTCGCCCGGCGCAGCGGTGCGGCGCTCGTTCGGGACGAAGCCATCGGTTTCGACGGGGACGGCAAGCGCGTTCTTCTGAAAAGCCGGGAGGCTGTTTCCTACGACCTCCTGTCCATCGACATCGGCGTCACGCCGGACCTCTCCGACATCGACGGCGCCGACGCACACGCCCTCGCGGTCAAGCCCATCGGCGACCTCCTGGAGAAATGGGACCGGCTCGCGACGGAGGCGGCGCAGCCTGAGGGGCCGCGCCGCTTCGCCATCGTCGGCGCGGGCGTGGCCGGGATCTGCCTTGCTTTCGCAGTCTCCGCGTTCCTGCGGGCTCAGGCGGGCGCTGGGGTCCATGTGGCGCTGATCGGCGCGTCCCTTGCGCCGGACCTCAATGCCGGAATGCGCCGGCGGATCGTCCGGGCGCTCGAACGTAGGGGCATCGCGCTTCACATGGGCGAAGCGGCCGTTGCCGTTGACAGCGAGGGCGTGAGGCTGGCGAGCGGCCGGCGCATCCCTGCCGACGCCGTGCTCGTCTCGACCCGCGCCGCGCCGCCGCCTGCGATCCGTGAGGCGGCGTTTGCGAAGGACCAAGACGGTTTCCTGGCGATCGGGCCGACCTTGCAGGTGTTGAACGACGAGGCGGTTTTCGCCGCGGGCGATTGCGCCGCCATGGCGGCGCATCCGCGCCCCAAGGCAGGCGTCTTCGCTGTGCGGCAGGGCCCGGTGCTCGCGCGAAACCTAAGGCGCGCGCTGCGCGGCGAAACTCTGGAGAGCCATGTTCCGCAGCGCGATCACCTGGTGCTGATCGGAACCGGAGACGGCCGCGCCGTCGGCGGCCGCGGCCGCTTCCTCGCCTTCGAGGGCCGCCTGGCCTGGCGGCTGAAGGACTGGCTCGACCGGCGCTTCATGCGCCGGTTTCGGTGACTACGCCTTGCCGTCGCCACCGCGCAGGAAGTTGATGATGCCGCTGTAGTCGTCTCCCCCATGGCCCGAGCCGTTGAACAGCCCAAAGAGCTGTGCGGCCTCCGCGCCGAGCGGAGTCGATGCGCCGGAGGCCAGGGCCGCTTCCTGCGCGAGCTTCAGGTCCTTCAGCATCAGGGCGGCCGCAAATCCCGGCTTGTAGCCATTATTGGCCGCGGAGGTGGGGACGAGATCGGGCACGGGGCAATGGTTCATCAGGGCCCAGCATTGGCCCGACGAGGTGGACGCCACATCGAACAGGGCCTGATGCGACAGCCCGAGCTTCTCGGCCAGCACGAAGGCTTCCGCCACGCCGATCATGGAGATGCCCAGGATCATGTTGTTGCAGATCTTCGCCGCCTGGCCCGCGCCCGCCTCGCCGCAATGGACCACGCGCTTGCCCATCCGGGACAGGATTGGCTCGGCCCGGTCGAACGCCTCCTTAGCGCCGCCCGCCATGAAGGTGAGCGTCGCCCCTTTCGCGCCGCCGACGCCGCCGGACACGGGAGCGTCGAGGCTCATGAGGCCCCGCTCCTGCTCGCGGGCCAGACCATGCGCCCGGCGCGCGCTCTCCACGTCGATGGTGGAGCTGTCGATCACGAGGGCGCCCTCCTTCACGGCGGGGAGAATGTCGGCCCAGACC
>DASQTM010000009.1:0-3344 GCA_035641875.1 Microvirga sp.
CAGGAGGGCCCTCGGGGGGGGACCAGCGTGGCGTCTGCGAGAGGATGATGAAGCGCGTGGTGTTGTGGGACTCGTCCTCCACGTCCTCGGCCAGGATCTTCAGCCCGTAGATGCCGGCAGCGAGGCGCGGGGCGAGCGAGGCCTTGGTGACGTCGCCGGCCTCGGCGACCTCCCGGGCCGAGCCCGCGGTGTCGCCGGTCACGAGCGCCTTCAGCCCGAGCTTGCGGATGATCTTGCGGCATTGGCCGAGGGCATGGACGTGGCTGTGCACGCTCTTGATGGTGCCGAGATCCGCCTCCGGCAGGGCCATGAGCTGAAAATGGATCGGCAGGAAGTGCTCGCCGATGATGTGCAGGCCGGAGGTGGGCAGGAGGTGGTGGATATCCGCCACGCGGCCGGCGATGGAGTTCTCGATCGGGATCATGGCGAGCCCGGCCTGCTCCTCGTTCACGGCCGCGAAAGCGTCCTCGAAGGTCGGGCAGGGCAGCACCTGCCAATCGGGACGGGCCTCCGAGCAGGCGATGTGGGAGTTGGCCCCCGGCTCCCCCTGAAACGAAATCACCTTGTTCATGCTGTCCTCCGGGCGGCGATGATCTCCCGCGCCCTTTCCAGATCGTGAGGGGTGTCGACGCCGAGCGGCACGTCGTTCACGACGATGGCGTCGATCCGCATCCCGGCCTCGAGGGCGCGCAGCTGCTCCAGCTTCTCGCGCATTTCCAGCGGAGAAGGCCGCAGGCTCACGAAACGACTGAGGGCTTTGCGGCGATAGGCGTAGAGACCGATGTGATGATAGAGCGGGCCATCCCCGTAAGGGGCGGTCGCGCGGGTGAAGTAGAGGGCCCGGAAGCGGCCGGGCGAGAGGGGGCTTCCCACCATCTTGACCACGCTGGGATTGGTCTTCTCCTCCTCCCGCTCGATCACGGCGACCAGGGTCGCGATGTCGACAACGGGATCGGAGAGGGGGGAAACCGAGGCCGCGATGGCCCCCGGATCGATGGTCGGGAGATCGCCCTGGACGTTCACCACCACGTCGTGCCGCCCCTCCGGGTCGAGCTTTTCCAGGGCCTCGAAGATGCGGTCGGAGCCGGAGGCATGATCCGCCCGGGTCATGATCGCCTGCCCTCCGGCCCGGATCACCGCCTCCGCGATGTCGCGGGCGTCGGTGGCGACCGCTACGGGTCCGATCCCGGCCTCCACCGCCCGGCGCCACACATGAACGATCATGGGCTCGCCCCCGATATCCGCCAGGGGCTTATTCGGCAGGCGGGCGGCGGCGAGGCGGGCGGGGATCAGGACGAGGGGATCGGACATGGCGCATTCTTGGGCGAAAAGGCTGCGGGTCCTTAACAAGGCGGGGACCGTTTGTCATGGACTGTTTGTCATAGGGCTTGAGGCCTCCCCCGAGGGACCCTGACCGGACTTTCGGCGTTTCAAAGGATGCTGCGACCATGAGACTGCCGAAATCCGAGATAACCCCATTGTCAAAACCCCATCTCTACGGCTAAGCAACGCCACGTCGCGGGCGCTCCGTCTGCGAGCTGGTCCCTTTGCGGTGATTTCGCCGATTTACGATGGCGAGGAGAGCCTAATCCATGAATATCGAGACCAATAAGATCGCGGGCGCCGTGTTCGGCTCGCTTCTTTTCGTGGTCGGCGTCAACATCATCGCCGGCGGCCTGTTCTCGCCGCAGAAGCCTGCCGTTCCCGGCTATGACCTCCCGGCCCCCGAAGAAGGCGCAGCCGCCGGCGCCGCTGCGGCAGCCCCGGCCGAGCCTCTCCCGGTTCTCCTCGCCAAGGCCGATCCGGCCAAGGGCCAGGCCGCGGCCAAGAAGTGCGCCGCCTGCCACACCTTCGAGAAGGGCGGCGCGAACAAGGTCGGGCCGAACCTCTACGGGGTGATCGGCCGCCCCCTGGCCTCTCATGGGGGCTTCAACTATTCGGCGGCCCTGAAGGGCAAGGGCGGCGAGTGGTCCTACGAGGCGCTCAACGACTTCGTTCTCAACCCCAAGGGCTACGCTCCCGGCACCATCATGGCCTTTGCAGGCGTCGCCAAGCCTGACGAGCGCGCCGACATCCTGGCCTATCTGCGCACCCTGTCCGACGCTCCGGCTCCGCTGCCGGCCGCCCAGTAAGACAGACCAGCCATCCAGTCTTTCATGAAAGCCGGGCCCAGCAGCCCGGCTTTTCCTTTGCGGCGTCCTGTTTTTGGCCCCCTCCCTTGCACTCGCCCCATTCAGGACAAAAATGTAACCTGCTTAAAAGACGCCTCGATCAGGAGACGCCGTGTGATCCGTTCCCTAATGCTGAGCTTTCTGGCCGCCTGCCTTGCTGTCTCCCCTGTCGCGGCCCAGGAAGCCCCCTGGCGGCATGGAGCGGCCCTTCTCGGTGAAGTGAAGTACCCCGCCGACTTCAAGCATTTCGACTACGTCAACCCGAACGCCCCCAAGGGCGGCTTGGTCCGCCTCGGCGCACAAGGCACCTTCGACAGCTTCAACATCGTCGTGGCTGGAGTAAAGGGCACGCCCGAGCAGGGCATCGGCCTCGTCTACGAGACCTTGACGACGGCCTCCCTGGACGAGCCGAGCGCGTCCTACGGCCTCTTGGCCGAAGCGTTTTCCTATCCGGAGGATTTCTCCTTCGCGACCTTCCGCCTGCGCCCGGAGGCGCGCTGGCATGACGGCAAGCCCGTGACGGCGGATGATGTCATCTTTTCCTTCGAGGTCTTCAAAGCCAACAGCCCGACTTATGCCTTCTACTACGCTAACGTCACCAAGGCTGAGAAGACGGGCGAACGTGAGGTCAAGTTCACCTTCAACCAGAAGGGCAATCGCGAGTTGCCACAGATCATGGGGCAATTGCTCGTGCTGCCCAAGCATTGGTGGGAAGGCACGGCGCCTGATGGACGCAAGCGCGACGTGGCGCAGACAAGTCTGGAGCCGCCTCTGGGCTCCGGCCCCTACCGCATCAAGAGCTTCGACGCGGGCCGTAGCGCCACCTACGAGCGCGTAAAGGGCTACTGGGGCGAGAACCTCAATGTGAATGTGGGCCAAAACAACTTCGACGAGATCCGCTATGAATATTATCGGGACGTAACGGTGCTGCTCGAAGCCTTCAGGGGCGACCGCATCGACTTCCGTATCGAGAACAGTGCCCGCAATTGGGTCAGCGGGTACGACTTTCCAGCCCGCCAGGAAGGTCGCGTGATCCTGGAGGAGTTCCCCTCGCGCGCCAGCGGCGTCATGCAGGCCTTCGTGCCCAACCTGCGGCGGGACAAGTTTAAGGATCAGCGGGTGCGCCGGGCCTTCAACCTCGCCTTTGCCTTCGAGGAAATCAACAAGACGACC
>DASQTM010000010.1:0-4317 GCA_035641875.1 Microvirga sp.
CCGCCGAGACCCGCGACGATCCGGTCCGCTCCGGCGGAAGCCAGCAGGGCCTGGACCTCCCGGGCGGTCTGCGCCTCCTCTCCCGACAGTTCCGGCATCCGGTGGAGCTTGCGTCGCCACTCGGTCAGCTCGACGAGGTCGCGGTTGGTCAGGAACATGGAAGGAGTCCACCCTCAGAGATCATGGAAATCAGTTCAGGTTTATCGCCCGGGAACGGACCTTGGATCAACCTTGGCCCAGTCCGGCCTGAAACCTCCAACCTTTGCGGAAGACGATCGCCAACGATCCTCCAAGCGGCTCCTTCTTCCCCTGAACGCCCCTCCCGGCGGCGGTTCCTGGAACCGTTTCGACTCAGGTGCCGTTCTTGTGGGGTAACGAGGAGCATGAACATGAGCCGCGGATTTCCTTCCATGACCGCCCTTCTGGGCCTTCTTGCCATCGCCGGTTACCAGAACCGGGACAAGCTTTCCGAGATGATCGGCGGATTGGGCGGGGGCGCTTCCGGCGCTCCTGGCGGTGCGGGGGGCTTGGGTAGCGCGGGTGGCGCCGGAGGCCTGGGTGGTTTGGGCGGATTGCTCAGCGGCCTGGGCGGCGCCGGCGCGGGCGGATTGCTGAGCGGCGGACTCGGCGAGCTGGTGGATCGCTTCAAGCAGAACGGCCACGGCGACACCGCCGACTCCTGGGTTGGGACCGGCCCCAACAAGGATGTTGCCCCGCATCAGCTTGAGCAGGCCATCGGACCGGATGTTTTGGACAACCTGACCCAGCAGACCGGGCTGTCGCGGGAGGAGATCCTGTCGCGCCTGTCCCGCGAGCTGCCCCAGGCCGTAGACAAATACACCCCGGACGGCCGGATCCCGACTCACGGCTAGAGCCGTCTTCGAGAGATCAAGGCCGGGTTATCCAACGGAAGCGGTTTGCGCGCCTAACAGAGCGCAAACCGCTTTAGCCGATATGCTCCAGCAGCAGGGCGCTGACGTCGTCGTCGAGCCGCTTGGACCTGCTCCAATGCCGGACCTGATGCGCGATCGAGCTCAACAGCGAGGCCGACAGGCTGTCGCAATGCTGCCGCACGAGCGCGTGAAGGCGTTCCTCTGAAAAAATCTCGCCGGCCTTGTTCTCCGCCTCTACAATTCCGTCCGAATAGAGAAGCAGCGCATCGCCGCGGGCAAGCTCGAAGGGGACTGCTTCATAGGATGCCCCCATATCGATGCCGATCGGCAAGCCGCCATGGCCGAGAGGTTCGATGTCTCCCCCATGCCTGACCAGGAGAGGGTGAGGATGTCCGGCTTGGACGAGGGATCCCTGGCCAGAGACCGGGTCGACCTGGCCATAGACCATCGTGAAGAAGGGCAGATCCGCCGGCCAAGCCTGAGCCGCCTCTTGCACCAGCGCCTCGGGCCGCAGGGAGACATCCCGCATGGCGGCCTCTGAGATCAGGCGATAGGCCGCGACCGATACAAGAGCCGCGGCGGCCCCGTGACCGCACACATCGATGTGAAAGAACGAAAGCTGCCCGTCGCTCCGTCGGATGACGTTGAACGCATCGCCGCCGATGAAGGTGGACGGCTCAAGCAGACCCTGATGCCGGAGATTTCCGGTCACGCCATCGGCAGGCAGCAGGCCCCGTTGCACGGAGGCCGCCGCTTCGAGATCCTTCCGGTAGCGCGCCTCGCTCTCCCGAACCTCGATCTCGGCGGTCTTTCGCGCCGTGATGTCCGCCGTGATCCCGGTGAGGCTGTCGAGCCCGTCCGACCCTCGCCGGAGCTCGGCCCTGTGCTCGATCCAGATGAGCGAGCCATCGGGCTTGATGAAGCGGACTTCGATGCCGTAGGGCGTCCCGTCCGACAACATCCGGGCCAGGGCTTCACGCTGATGCGCCCGATCCTCCGGATGGATGCGATCCATGAAGTCGGAGGCCGGACCGTCGCCGATTCCCAGAACGTCCCACGAGTTATCGGACCAGGAGACGTGGTTGGTCGTCAGATCGCGGTTCCAGGCGGCGATGCGGCCCCCCTGAAGCGCCAGCCGCAATTGCTCTTCGGTGCGCTTCTGATCGGTGACGTCCTGCCCCTGGAGGAAGATTCCGGTCACCGACCCGTCGGACCCGGTGATCGGCTGGTATACGAAGTCGATATAGCGGCGCTCGATCGGGCGGCCCTGCTCCCTTTGAACGGCAACCGGCACGCCCCGGCCGATCAGAGGCTGCCCGCTCGTGTAAACCTGCTTGAGCCGATCAAACGAGGCCTCGCTCAGTTCCGGCAGAACCTCCCGCGCAGGCCTGCCGATGAAGTCGCGCCGGCCAGCCAGTTCCACATAGGCGGCATTGACCATCTCGAAGATGAAGTCGGCTCCCCGCACGACGGCGATAAAGCCCGGAGCCTGTTCCAGCAGGCGCCGCACCTCCCCTGCCTGAAATGCCGCCCGGGTTTGCCCGCCCTGGGCTGGATCTAAAGACTGGCCTCGGAAGGCATGTTTTGACCTGTCTACGTGCGGGACTGCCAGATGATCCATAGAACTTTGTTCCATTTTGTACGCGCTCGCGTCCAATGAAGCGGCAGCTCGTCGTATCAGCAAAAACTATTCTTCGGGGTTAACCCAAAGGAAGATAAAGTTCAATCATCGATACTGCAACACTGTACGGATTGGAGGCGCCTCAAACCGCGTCATAGCGCGCGGTCATCACCTCAAAGACGATGGCATGCCGCAGCGCCAGGGCTTCAATATCATGGGCGTAGCCGCCACCGATGACAGCTACCAGGGGGATGCCGCGGCTGCGCGCCTGTTCCACGACGAAGGTATCCCGTCGGCGCAGTCCCTCGTCCGAAAGGGCAAGCCTCCCGAGCCTGTCGTCGCGGTGGGGATCGACGCCGGCATTAAAGAACACGAGATCAGGTTCCAGGGCGTCCAGGAGACGTGGTAGGTGAGCGGCCAGTTCATCCAGATAGGCTCCATCCTCCAACCCATCCGGCAGGCCGATATCGAGGTCGCTGGGAATCTTGCGGACGGGATAGTTCTTCTCCGCATGCATGGAGAAGGTGAAGAGATCGGGCTCATCGCGCAGGCAATCGGCGGTGCCGTCCCCCTGATGCACATCGAGATCCACCACCAGCGCATGATGGATCGCCCCCTCATGCTTCAACGCCTTGGCGGCGATGGCGACGTCGTTGAACACGCAGAAGCCCGCACCCGTCTCCCGTTGTCCGTGGTGGCTGCCTCCTGCAGTGCTGGCGGCGAGCCTATGCTCCAGGGCAAGCTTTGACGCGAGGAGCGTCCCAGCAGCGGAGGCGCGGGCGCGGCGCGCCACGCCCTCGTCCACAGGCAATCCGATCCGGCGCTCGATCTCGCGCGGCACCGCGCAGGCGAAGACCTGATCCACGTAATGCCGGTCATGGGTCAGGGCGATCAGCCCGGCTGAAGCCACCTCCGGCGTGGCGAAGCCATTCGGCGCAAGCCCCCGTTCCACCAGCACTTCCGCAAGACGTCCATATTTCCTCATCGGGAAGCGATGTCCGTCCGGCAGAGTGGCCTCGTAGGCGGGATGGGAGACGATGGGGAGCGACATGAACGACGAAAGTAGCGCACCGCCCATAGCACGCAATGCGCAACAGCATCACGCACCGGTCACTTGCCCCCTCGCCTGCCTGATGGAACGATGCCGAAGCATCCTCCCTGGAACTGCAACGGAAGGAACAACCGGCCAATGAACACCGCAAGACCCACGCGACAACGGCGGGACGAGTACCGGCGCCTGCTCACCATGACGACCCGCCTGCGGGACAACGATGCCTATGGGCACATGAACAATGCGGTCTACGGCGAGTATTTCGACACCGCCGTCAATCAGCCCCTGATCGAAGCGGGAGTTCTGGATCTGGAGAGGAGCGAGATCGTGGGCCTCGTGGTGCAGAGCCACACCCATTACTTCGAACCCGTCACCTGCCCGGGCACGGTGAGCGTCGGCCTGCGCGTCGCCCATATCGGACGCTCGAGCGTAGCTTATGAGTTCGCGATGTTTCTCCCGGGGCAGGACCAGGCCGCCGCGCAGGGAGGATACACCCACGTCCATGTGGATCGCCGGACGCGACGCCCCGTGGACCTGCCGGAGCCGCTTCGCCGCGTGTTGACGGAGATTGGTCCTGCCTCCACCATCGAGTCTTAGATCGACAAGGCGGACAGGATCAATGCGCATCAAGGCGGCACTCTTGCGGGAGTCGGGATTGCCCACCCCTTACGCCCGGTCGAAGCCGCTCGAGATCGCGGAGGTCGAGCTCGCGGCTCCCGGTTACGGCGAGGTGCTGGTCAGGATCAGGGCAG
>DASQTM010000011.1:0-5431 GCA_035641875.1 Microvirga sp.
GTGCAGGTGGGGATCGTTCGGGATCAGCTCCTTCACCTTTGCATCCGTGCGGGCGATGTCCGCCGGGTCCCCGGACAGCGCCGCCCAGCGGAACGGCCCGATCCCGCGACAGAACAGGGGGCGGATATAGGCCGGCACGAATCCCGGAAACGCGAACGCGTCCTTGAGCCCGACGTCCTGCGCCATCTGGCGGATGTTGTTGCCGTAGTCGAGCGTCGGCACGCCCCGGCGCCAGAAGTCGAGCATGGCCTCGACCTGCACCGCCATCGAGCGCTTTGCCGCCTCGACCGTGCCCTGCGGGTCGCGGGCGCGGCGCTCCTCCCACTCGGCGAGGGTCCAGCCGGCGGGCAGGTAGCCGTTGAGGGGATCGTGCGCGGAGGTCTGGTCGGTGACGGCGTCCGGCCGCACGCCGCGGCGCACGAGCTCGGGGAAGACCTCCGCGGCATTGCCGAGGAGCCCGACCGAAACCGGCTTCTTGTCGCGACAGGATTGTTCGATGATGGCGAGGGCTTCGTCGAGCGTGTCGGCGCGCTGGTCCACATAGCCGGTGCGCAGCCGCATCTCGATGCGGCTCGGCTGGCATTCCACGGCAAGGCAGGAGGCGCCGGCCATGGTGGCGGCGAGCGGCTGCGCGCCGCCCATGCCACCGAGGCCGCCGGTGAGGATCCAGCGGCCGGAGAGATCGCCGTTGTAGTGCTGGCGGCCCACCTCCACGAATGTCTCGTAGGTGCCCTGCACGATGCCCTGCGTGCCGATATAGATCCAGGATCCGGCCGTCATCTGGCCGTACATCATCAGCCCCTTGCGGTCGAGCTCGTGGAACTTGTCCCAGTTCGCCCAATGGGGCACGAGGTTGGAATTTGCGATCAGCACGCGCGGGGCATCCGCATGGGTGCGGAAGACGCCGACAGGCTTGCCTGATTGAACGAGAAGCGTCTCGTCCGCTTCGAGCGTCTTCAGCGCAGCGACGATGCGGTCGAAGCTGTCCCAATCGCGCGCAGCCCGGCCGATGCCGCCATAGACCACGAGCTCGCCCGGCTTCTCGGCTACGTCGGGATCGAGGTTGTTCATGAGCATGCGCAAGGGAGCCTCCGTCAGCCAGCTCTTGGCCGAGAGCTCGGTGCCGTGGGCGGCGCGGATCACGCGGGCATTGTCGATGCGGGTCATAGAAAAATCCTCGGATCAGGCTTCGGAACGAGCAAAGGAGAGACAGGTTTCGAGAATGCGGATGAGCGTGGCCTGCATGGGCGCCGCATAGGCTTCGTCATAGGCGGAAGGCCACTCTCCCTCCGCGACAGGGCCGAGGGGCTCGCGCATGTAGCCCCGGCAGGCAAGCTCCATCTGGAGCGCATGGACGCCACTCTCCAGCCGGCCGAGGCTGCGGGTGATATAGCCGCCTTTGAAGCGTCCGTTGACTACGTGGCTGAAGCCGGTTTCCGCGCAGATCCTTTCGACGGCATCGCTCAAGGCGGGAGCGCAACTCGTTCCCCCATTGGTGCCGATGTTGAAGTGGGACAGGGTGCCGTCGAACAGGCGCGGAATGACCGAACGGATCGAGTGGCAGTCATAGACGACCACATGGGCATGTTGTGCCTGCAGGCGCTGGATCTCGGCTCGAAGTGCGGCGTGATACGGATCGAAGAAGCGGACCCGGCGTTCGGAGACGCTTTCAGCGCTAGGCTCGGTGCCCGGTTGATAAAGGGGCTCGCCGTCGAAGGTGGTGGTGGGGCAGAGTTCCGTCGTCGCCTGCCCGGGATAGAGCGAAACGCCGGAAGGATCCCGGTTGACGTCGATCACGGTGCGAGAGATCGCGGTGCGGATCACGGTTGCGCCGAGACCGGCGGCGAAATCGTAGAGGCGCTCGATCCACCAATCGGCATCCTTGCGGGCGAGCCATGGTGAGACGAGCCCCCGCTCGTACTCGCCGGGAATGTGAGTGCCGGTATGCGGCAGGCTCACGACGAGGGGTGCATCCCCCCGCACCACCGACAACCAGGGCGGATGAGGTGCGGCGCTGTCGCGGCTCATTGCGATGTCTCTCCAGCCACCAGCGGCAGCACATCGCCGCCGACAGCGTCGGCAAGCGCGCCGGATGTGACAAGCAGTGTTGCCTGTTCCATGTCGGGAGCCATGTGCCGGTCGTGGTCCAGATGCGGGACGTTCGACCGCAGCAGGGCCCGGGCGCGCTCCAGGCGTTCGCTCGATTGCATCGGCGCGTGGAAATCGCAGCCCTGGACCGCCGCGAGAAGCTCGATGCCGATAACGTTCGCCGTGTTGGCCGCCATCGAGAGAAGCCGCCGTGCCCCGTGGGTGGCCATGGACACGTGATCCTCCTGGTTGGCCGAGGTGGGGATCGAGTCGACGCTTGCCGGATAGGCGCGTTGCTTGTTTTCCGACACGAGGGCAGCCGCCGTCACCTGCGGGATCATGAAGCCGGAATTGAGCCCAGGCTTCGGCGTCAGGAAGGCCGGGAGGCCCGAAAGGGTCGGGTCGACCAGCATGGCGATGCGCCGCTCCGCCAGCGATCCGATCTCGCACAAGGCCATGGCGATCATGTCGGCGGCGAACGCCACCGGCTCGGCGTGGAAGTTGCCGCCGGACACGACCTCTCCGGTTTCCGAGAACACGAGCGGATTGTCGGACACCCCATTGGCCTCGGTGGCGAGCGTCTCGCTCGCTTGACGCAGCAGGTCGAGCACCGCGCCCATCACCTGGGGCTGGCAGCGCAGGCAATAGGGGTCCTGCACTCGCTCGTCGTTGACGAGATGCGACGCGCGAATGGCGCTGCCCTGCATCAGGCTACGCAGGGCGGCCGCGACCTCGATCTGCCCGCGATGACGTCGCAATGTCTGGATGCGCGGGTCGAACGGCCCATCCGACCCTTTGGCGGCGTCGGTGGCAAGCGCCCCTGTGACGAGAGCGGCGCGGAAGACGCGCTCAGCCTCGAAGAGCCCTGCCAAGGCCAGAGCAGTCGAGACCTGCGTGCCGTTGAGGAGAGCAAGGCCTTCCTTGGGGCCCAGAGAGAGGGGCGCAAGGCCGGCCCCCGCAAGCGCATTTTCGGCCGGGACTCGGACGCCGGTTACGAAGAACTCGCCGACGCCCATGAGGGCTGCGGTCATGTGAGCCAGGGGGGCAAGATCGCCCGAGGCTCCCACAGAGCCCTGGCCGGGAATGACGGGAACGAGGCCCGCATCGACGCAGGCAGCGAGGTGCTCAATGGTGGACCAGCGCACGCCCGATGCGCCTTGCGCGAGGCTCGCGAGCTTGAGAGCCATTGCCAATCTGACAACCGGGACCGGCAGGGGATCGCCCACGCCGGCCGCGTGGGAGAGGACGATGTTGCGCTGGAGCGTCGCGAGGTCGGCGGAGCCGATGCGCACGCTTGCGAGCTTTCCGAAGCCGGTGTTGATGCCATAGACGGGATCGCCCTTGGCGACGATGGCCTCGATAGTCCGGGCTCCAGCCTCCACCGCAGGGCGGCAGTCGCGGTCGAAGGAAACGGCGGCCCCGAAATAGACGCTGCGCCACTCGGCGGGAGCGACGGAGCCGGGGGTGAGCATCACGGTCTTTGTCACTGTCCCCTCCAGATGCGGGCATGCAGCGGATTGAAGCCGATGCGGTAGACGAGCTCCGCCGGGCGTTCGATGTTCCAGATGGCGAGATCGCAGGATTTGCCGGGCTCGAGCGTGCCGATCCGATCGAGCCGCCCGAGGGCGCGGGCCGCCTCGCGGGTGACGCCGGCGATGCACTCCTCGACGGTCATGCGGAACAGGGTCGCGCCCATGTTCATGACGAGCAGGAGCGACGTCAGCGGCGAGGTGCCGGGATTGCAGTCGGTCGCAAGCGCCATGCGGGCGCCGTGCTGGCGGAAGGCGGCCACGGGCGGCACTTTCGTCTCGCGCAGCATGTAGAATGCGCCCGGCAGCAGCACGGCCACCGTGCCCGCCCCAGCTATGGCGGCAGCCCCTTCCTTATCCGTGTATTCGAGATGGTCGGCGGACAGCGCCCCGAAATCGGCGGCAAGCTTCGCCCCGTGGAGGTTGGACAGTTGGTCGGCATGGAGCTTGACGCTCAGGCCCAGGGCCTTCGCGGCGCGGAAGACGCGGGCGGTCTGCTCGGGCGAGAAGGCGATCCCCTCGCAGAAGGCATCGACCGCATCGGCGAGATTTTCGCCCGCGAGGGCCGGCAGCATCTCGTCGCAGACCTTGTCGATGAAGGCGTCCTTATCGCCATTCGCCTCCGGGGGCAGGGCGTGCGCCCCGAGGAAGGTGGTGATCACGGCAATGGGGCGCTCATGGGCGAGGCGACGGGCTGCGCGCAAGCTACGCGCCTCAGTTTCAAGATCGAGGCCATAGCCCGACTTGATCTCGATGGTGGTGCAGCCCTCCGCGATGAGGTGATCGAGGCGGGGTAGGGCGCTTGCGACAAGCTCGCTCTCGCTCGCGGCCCGGGTCGCCTTCACGGTTGACACGATGCCGCCTCCGGCGCGGGCGATCTCCTCGTAGCTGGCGCCCTTCAGGCGCAGCTCGAATTCATGCGCCCGGTCGCCGCCGTAAACGAGATGGGTGTGGCAGTCGATGAGGCCGGGAGTGATCCACCGGCCTTCGCAATTCGTGCGCTCCACCGCATCCCACCCGGCAGGCAGTTCATCGGCCGGTCCGGCAAAAGTGATCCGGCCGTCCTTCGCCGCGACAGCGCCGTCCTCGACGAGGCCCAAACCACCGTCATTGCCGGCAAGCGTTGCGAGGCGGGCGTTGAGCCAGACCCTGTCGAAGCGCATGTTCCTGCTCCGGTGAGCTCCCGATAATGTCTATACATAATCGACTGAAATAGATATTGTCCAGACGGATTCGACCGGCTGTGGTGTTCGGGATCTCATAGGTTCGCGGACAGCCGCGCTTGTCCATCTCGGTCTAAAATGAGGGTGTCGACGATGCGCAGGCTCATTCTCGATCATGCTCTGCTGCCGGAGGGCTGGGCGCGGCAGGTCGGTCTCGATATCAGCGACGGCACCATTCAGGCCGTGCATCCCGATGCTTCTCCAGACGGTCGCGAGCGCGTCGCCGGGATAGCGTTGCCGGGTCTCCCGAACCTGCATAGCCACACCTTTCAGCGCGGCATGGCGGGCCTTGCCGAAACCCGAGGGCCCGAGGGGGACAGCTTCTGGACTTGGCGGCAGGTGATGTACCGCTTCCTCGGTTCCCTCACCCCCGACGACGTGGAAGCCATCGCGGCCTTCGCCATGATGGAAATGCTCGAGGGCGGGTTCACCTCCCTGGCCGAGTTCCACTATCTGCACCATGACCTGGATGGCCGCCCTTACGCGAATATCGCGGAACTCGCGGAGCGCATCGCCGCGGCGGCAGGCGAGACCGGCATGGGGCTGACGCTCCTGCCCGTGTTCTATGCTCAAGGAGGCTTCGGAGGCGCG
>DASQTM010000012.1:0-2294 GCA_035641875.1 Microvirga sp.
CCGGTCAGGAGCCTTGCCTCGGCGCAGGCCTCGCCGATGGCCAGGAGATCCTCGTCGGAGAGCGTGTCGACGATGAGGAGGCGCTGACCCTTCCCGGCCGAGGCGGCGAGCGCGCCCCGGATGGCGTCGGGCCCCCGGCGCAGCACGGGCCAGTCCACGAGGCCCACCGGCTCCCGGCATTGCAGCGTGAGCCAGCGGCGCAGGTCCGCATCGGTCATGGGGTTGAGCGGGTGATGCTCCATGCCCGATTCGTTGAGCAGCCGGTCGCCCACGAACAGGTGCCCCTTGTAGATCGTGCGGCCGGCGCCTGGAAAGGCCGGGCAGGCGATGACGCCCCTCACGTCCAGGCGCTGCGCCAGGGCCTCGCCCACGGGGCCGATATTCCCCTCCGGCGTCGAGTCGAAGGTGGAGCAATACTTGAAGATCACCTGCCGGCAGCCCTGGGCCTGGAGCCATTCGAGGGCCGCAAGCGACTGGGACACCGCTTGGTCAGCCGGAATCGACCGGCTCTTGAGGGAGATCACGCCGGCCTCCACATCCCCGGGCGCCGGGGTGGCCGGGATGCCGAGATACTGGACGGTCCTGAGACCGCCCTCCTGGCCATGGCCCTTGGCGATCGTATTGGCGATGTCGCTCGCCCCGGTGAAGTCGTCGGCAATCACTCCAAGCAGCATGGCAGAACCTCGCATTCGGGACCATTGGGCGACAGCTCGCGCCGGAAAGCAAGCCGGCGCGAGGGGACCTTTGCCGGGGCTCATCGCTAATGGCTTGACGCCCCGGTCTTGCAACGCAAGGCCGCGTCCCTCACTATCCCCATCGTGGGGCTCTTCGACACCCTGGCAAGCCCTCTCACATGCGGATCGACCGATGCCCCGCTTTTCGGCCAATCTCGGCTTTCTCTTCACCGACCGCCCCGAGCTCGAGCGGGTCGCCGCGGCGGCCGCCGCAGGCTTCAAGGCCGTCGAGATGCACTGGCCCTACCAGGTGCCGGCCGCCGAGATGCGGGCCGCCCTGGCGCAGAGCGGGGTCGCGATGCTGGGGCTGAACACCCCGGTCGGCAACGCCGCCGCAGGAGATTTCGGCCTGGGGGCCCTGGCCGGCCGCGAGAGCGAGTTCCAGCAGGCTTTGGACCAATCCGTTTCCTATGGGGCCGCCATCGGGGCGAGCGCCGTTCACTGCATGGCGGGCGTGGTGCCTCCCGAGGGCTTCGCCGCCGCCGAGCGCACCTTCGTGTCCAACCTGCGCGCCGCCGCCGACAGGGCCGCAGGGGCCTCGATGACGGTTCTGATCGAGCCGATCAACCATCGCGACAAGCCGAACTATTTTCTCCATCACATCGAGCAGGCCGCGTCCATCATCGAGAGGGTCGGCCGCTCGAACGTGCGCGTCATGTTCGACTGCTATCATACGCAGATCACGCAAGGGGATCTGACCCGGCGGCTCGAAACCTATCTGCCCATCATCGGACATGTGCAGTTCGCGGCGGTGCCGAGCCGCGCCGAACCCGACGAGGGCGAGGTCGATTACCGGGAGATCTGCCGCTCCCTCGACAGGATCGGATATGACGGCTGGGTCGGAGCCGAGTACAAGCCGCGCGGCCGGACCGAGGACGGGCTCGGCTGGCTTGCCGCCCTCTCAGCGGTTTAGCTCACCGCCCCAGTCCCATCTGCCGCGGCAGCCACAGGGTCAGTTCGGGGATGTAGGTAATCGCGATCAGGGCGAGCATCAGGGGCACGAGCCAGGGCAGGATGGCCATGGTGGTGCGCTCGACCGAGAGGCGCGCCACTCGGGCCAGCACGAACAGCACCATACCGAGCGGCGGGTGCAGCAGGCCGATCATCAGGTTGAGAGTGATGATCAAGCCGAAATGGATCGGGTCGATGCCGAGCTTGAGCACGATCGGCAACAGGATCGGCACCAGGATCGTGATCGCCGCGATGGTGTCGATGAAGCAGCCGACGAACAGGATGAGAATGTTGGCGAGAAGCAGGAATACCCACTTGTTCTGGGTGAAGCCGAGGATGGCGTCGGAGAGGATCTGAGCCGCCTGGCTGACGGTCAGGAGCCAGGCGAAGATCGAGGCCGCCGTGACGATGAAGAGCACGGATGCGGTGGTCTCGATGGTGTCGAAGGTGGCCTTCGCCAGAGCCCTCAAGCTCATCGAGCGGTAGCGCACGAGGCCGAGGAACAGGGACCAGAGCACGGCCGCCACCGCCGCCTCCGTGGGCGTGAAGAGGCCAAGGGTCATGCCGCCGATGAGGATCACCGGCGCCATTAAGGCCATCACGGCCGAG
>DASQTM010000013.1:0-2893 GCA_035641875.1 Microvirga sp.
GGCAAGCCGCTCCTGTATTACCTGCCGCTGACTATCGCCGAGCGGAAGGGCTACTTCAAGGAGGAAGGGCTTGATGTCGAGATCAACGATTTCGGCGGCGGCGCCAAGTCGCTCCAGGCGCTCATCGGCGGCTCGGTGGACGTGGTGACCGGGGCCTACGAGCATACGATCCGCATGCAGGCCAAGGGCCAGGACGTGCGCGCCATCACCGAGCTCGGACGCTTCCCGGCCATCGTGATCGCGGTCAAGAAGGACAAGGCCGGGCAGGTCAAGTCCGCGGCCGATTTCAAGGGCCTCAAGATCGGCGTGACCGCGCCGGGCTCCTCCACGGCATTGACGGCGCAATACGCCATGGTCAAGGCCGGCCTGAAGCCCTCGGACGCCGCCATCATCGGCATCGGATCGGGAGCCAGCGGCGTGGCCGCCATGCAGAAGGGCGAGATCGACGTGATCTCGCATCTGGACCCGGTCATCGCCAAGCTGGAATCCGACGGGGACATCGTGGTGCTCATCGACACCCGCACGGAAGCCGGCACCCGGGCCCTGTTCGGCGGTTCGAACCCGGCCGCCACGCTCTACAGCAAGAAGGAGTTCATCGACGCCAATCCGGGCACGACTCAGGCCCTGGTCAACGCCTTCATGAAGTCCCTCAAATGGCTCCAGACCGCCAAGCCCCAGGACGTGGCCGACACCGTGCCGCCGGAATACCATCTCGGCGACAAGGCGCTCTACCTCAAGGCGGTGCAGAACTCCCTGGAGAGCTA
Organism: Microvirga sp.; assembly: GCA_035641875.1. GTDB lineage: Bacteria > Pseudomonadota > Alphaproteobacteria > Rhizobiales > Beijerinckiaceae > Microvirga. The sequence goes on from DASQTM010000013.1 coordinate 765, forward strand.
TTCCCGCACCGGCATCGTGCCGCCCGAGGGCATGGCCAGCGTCATGGACATGCTCAAGCAGCTCGATCCGGAGTTGAAGGACGCCAAGGTCGACCTGGCCGCCACCTTCGACGACCGCTTCGTGAAGAAGGCCGGAGCCTAGCGCAAGGGGCGCTGTCCGATCCGTCGCAACCGCATTGCCGGCATCGCTGAATGCCGGCAACCGCAGCTTCGCCGACGGCGCGGAGCATACCCCGTAAGCGTCCCTTCCGGGGGCAGCCCCGCGGCGGCCGAATATCTGCTACACTCCCGGGCGGAGGGGCCGGCCCATGAAGGCCCGCCGTCGAGGGAGGATCCGATGAAGCTTTACACCACCGCGTGCCTGCTTGCTCCCCTTGCGTTGCTGTCGCTCGCGCCCGGCGCGCAGGCGCAGACCGCCCCGGGCGGGGGCGCCAACATGACGTTCTTCGTCACCAGCGTCGGCTCCGGCAAGGGCGCGGATCTCGGCGGACTCGAAGGGGCGGACCGGCACTGCCAGACCCTTGCGGCGGCCGCCGGCAGCACCCGGCAGTGGCGGGCCTATCTGAGCACGCAAGGGCAGGGCGCGGTCAACGCCCGCGACCGCATCGGGCGCGGGCCGTGGCAGAACAGCAAGGGGGATGTGATCGCCAAGGACGTGGAGGAGTTGCACGGCGCGAACAACCTCACCAAGCAGACCGCCCTCACCGAGAAGGGCGAGGTGGTCAAGGGACGGGGCGACAGCCCGAACCAGCACGATCTCCTCACAGGCTCGCAGGCGGACGGACGCGCGTTCTCCGGGGGCGAGGACATGACCTGCGGCAACTGGACCTTGAGCGGCCAGGAGGGCGGCGCGATGGTCGGCCATCACGACCGCATCGGTCCTGACGAATCGGCTGCCGCGAAATCCTGGAACTCGTCCCACCGCTCCCGCGGCGGCTGCAGCCAGGAGGCGCTCCGGGGAACGGGCGGAGCCGGCTTATTCATGTGCTTCGCCGCCAACTGATCCTCTCAGGCGAGCCGGAACGGCAAACGCCTCGACACGCTGCGGCACGACGGATCACCTTGGAGCGGAACGCGATTCCACAAGCATCGCCTTCCGCCCTAGGGACCTCCCTCGCCGCCGAACGCCTCGTCCGCCTTGCGGCGCTTCTCGCCCGCGAGGCAGTCGGCTTTCGATCCGGCCGGGAGGACCAGGGACGATCCGCCGCTCCCGGCGATTTCGCGCAGGATCTTGGCCTGGATCACCGAGGGGAACTGGTCCTTGCGGTGGAGCGGGATCATGAAGGAGCCGGGGCCGCCGATGACGCACGCCTCATAATAGGCGTCGAGATCCGCCATGTCCGGCTCGCCTGCCGGGCTCCTGATCATGATCGGCAGACCGTTGACGGTGATGCCCTCGGCGGTGGCCTGATCCCGCATGGATGTGACCTTGCGGCCGTCGTTGTTCGGGCCGTCGCCCGAGATGTCGATCACCCGGCGCAGGGGCTCGTGCCCCAGTTCGGCGAAGAGCCTCATGCCGGAGCCGATGGCGCCGGAGATCGAGGTCATGCCCAGCCGGCGCATGGGCTTGCGCTTGAGCCTGGCGGCGAAGGCCCTTGCCGCCTCCGGCCCGTCGATCACCGTCCAGGGCACGAGAACGAATTGCTCGTCGGCCCCCGACCATTCCACATAGGCCACCGCGATGCGGCCCAGCGCGCCCCTGCCGATGGCCTGATGCACCGCGGGCGCGTGAAACGCTTCGACGAAGCCCGAGCGCTGGAGTTCCTGCTCGGTCTCCGTCATGGAGGTGGACGCATCCACCGCAAGCACGAGGGCCAGGTCGAGCGCCGGCTCGGCTCCCGCGGCGGCGCCCCAAAGGCAGGTCAGGGACAGACTCACGCACGCGGCTTGAAGTCGGCCCCGCATGGCTCCCTCCGGTTCAGGCGCCCCAGCCCGTAAGCGCAAGCTTAGCACAGTCTGAAGAGGAAGACTTCAAAAGCCGTCATGCGCCGCCCCCTGTCGCGCAAGGCTTCAAGCGTCATTCGAGACGGATGCCGGCTCACCAGCCGCGATACAGATAGGCGTCGGGCAGGCCGAGGCGGCGGCAGGACTGGACCGATGGGGCCGACCGGAGGATGAGGCGGTCGCCC
>DASQTM010000014.1:0-5183 GCA_035641875.1 Microvirga sp.
CAGGTTCGGCCATGCGGGCATGCTGGTGCGGCATCCGCGCAACGGCCGGGTCGAAGCCACGCACGATCCGCGCTCCGACGGCGGGGCGATGGGGCTCTAGCGCCGGGGTCCCTCCCCGGAGCAATGGCGTTTTTCCGCCGAGCCCGCTATGCCTACGGAGAGGCTTAGCGGAGGCTGCTGCCGATGCCGTCATCCCGGCCTGATCTCTGGGGCGCAGGCGACGCCTACGAACGGTATATGGGGCGGTGGAGCCGGAAGGTCGCTCCGCTCTTCACCGACTGGATCGGCGCGCCGCCCGGCGCGGAGTGGATCGACGTCGGATGCGGAACCGGCGTTCTCACGTCAGCCATTCTCAGCCGAAGCGAGCCGTCCCGCGTCATCGGCATCGACAGTTCGGCGGCCTTTCTTCAGACGGCGCGGGACCGGGTCGCGGATTCCCGCGCCTCATTCAGGCCTGGAGACGCGCAGGCCCTTCCGGAGGGCGATGGGGCCTTCGACTTCGCCGTCTCCGGCCTCGTGCTGAACTTCATCCCCGACAAGAACGCAGCCGTGCAGGAGATGGTCCGCGTCGTCAAACCGGGCGGGGCGGTTGCGCTCTATGTCTGGGATTATGCCGGGCACATGCAGGCGATGCGCAGTTTCTTCGACGCCGCCAGCGAACTGGACCCCGGGGCGAGGGAGTTCGACGACGGCGTGAAGGCCCCCGTGTGCAGGCCGGGTCCCCTGTCGGATCTGCTCAAAAGCGCCGGCCTGCTGGACGTGGAGGTGCAGGCCATCGATATCCCCACGGCCTTCGACAGCTTCGACGATTACTGGACGCCCTTCCTGGGCGGGACCGGGTCGGCTCCGAAATATTGCATGCTGCTGGGCGAGGAGGCGCGGGAGCGCCTGCGCGAGACCCTTCGCAGGCGGCTTCCAACAGGTCCCGACGGCGAGATCCTGCTGGCGGCGCGGGCCTGGGCCGTCAAGGGGCGCGTTTCCGGGGCTTGAATGGCTCCGGACTCCCCGGCCTTGGCATTCCGGCCCTAACCCACCCCACCGGAGGTCAGCACGCCGAACAGCAGGCTCAGGCCGAGCACCAGCACGAAGGCGGCGGCCAAAAGTTCGATTCCCGCAATGGCGAGCGCTCCCGAGGCTCCCCGTCCGCCGGCGATCTTGAGGGCGAGCGCCTTGGCGAAGACCGCAAGGGCGGCGATCGCTCCCGTGGTCAGCGCCGTGCCCAGCGCCATGGCGAAGGTGGCGGCGACGCCTGCCGCGAACAGGCCCTGCGACAGGGCGAAGACCAGGACCACGAGGGCCCCTGCGCAGGGGCGGATGCCGGCGGCGACCGCCACCCCCGCCATGTCGCGCCAGCGCTGGAGGCGGCTGAGCTCCTCCGGCGGCGGCATGTGGACGTGGTCGCAATCCTCCCCCTGAGCGGAGGCCAGGGGATTGCGGCTCAGGGCCATCACGCCGAGCACCTTGCCGGCCTTGCGCCAGGTGATGAGCGCGCCGAGAAGCGCGATGGCCAGGAAGCCCGCCAGCTCCACGGTCATGGCAAGCCGGTTCATGGCGCCCGCCGTGGCGCGCAGCACCACCGCCACCACGCCCACGATGGCGATGGCCGCCAGCGCCTGGACGAGGGCCGCCGCAAGGCTGAGGGCCAGCCCCTTGCGCAGGGCCCTCTCGTCCGCCACCAGATAGGCCGAGATCACCGCCTTGCCGTGGCCGGGACCCGCCGCATGGAAGACCCCATAGGCGAAGCCCACCAGCAGCAGCGAGCCCAGCGCCCCGCCGTTCTCGCGCAACTCGCGGATGCCCGCCTGAAGGCTCCGGTAGAAGCCGGACTGGATCGACAGGATAGTGGCGCCGAGGGTCCCGGTGGGGGTCGCCTCGCGCAGCCCCATGCCGAACGGATTGCGCGGAGGCGGCGCGCTCATGGGACCGAGCAGCCAGGCGAGGGCGCTCATCGCGGCTGCCACGAGGGCGACCGCCGCGAGCGCGAAGCCGATCCGCAGCCAGAGCCTGCCGCGGCCGGCCGCCGGCAGGGCGAGAGGCTCCGACGTCAGGGACATGCGACGATGGCCTTGTTGGCGTATTGCGCCGTGCCCCCCACGGGAGGCTGAAGGGCTCCCTCGTCCTGGAGGATCTGCTGCATGGCGGCGTCGAGGGGCTTGGCCTTGGCGATGGACGTGGCGCAGCCCTGGGGCGCGTTGGCGAGGGCGATGGAGTCCTTGCCCTCGGCCAGGGTGAAATAGACGAAGAAGGTCGGGTCCTCGATTTCCATCGCGACCGCGCCCGATGCGAGGGCCGGATTTTTCAGGGGCAGGAAGTAGGACATGACCACCTGAGCCTTCTCCATGACCATCCGGGGCTCCCGCGGCGGGTCGAAGGCCTGCTTCCTGCCGTTCACCTTGACGGTGGTGAAATAACCGAACTCCGACAGGGAGCCCGTGTTCTCGTCCGCCAGGGGCTGCAGTTCCTCCGGGGTGAGCTTGCCGTCGTTGTTCCGGTCGAGGCCCTGGGTCACGTAGGCCGTATAGGCTTCGTCGAAGGTCCAGGCGTGCCGGATGCCCGTCACGCGGCCGTCCGGAGCGAACACGATCTCGGCCTTGGCCGTGACCCAGACATGCGGGTGCGCCAGGACCGGCGAAAAGAGGGCCGGCGAAACGAGGCCCGCCAAGCAGGCCGCGAGAGCGGCTTTGAGACCAAGACGAGGTGTCATGCATTGACCTAGAAAAGCGACGCTTCCCGCGCGACGGGAGCCCATGAACCGGTTCTATGAGGCATTATGGTTAATAGAGGCAGAACGGAGGCGGGCTTGATTGACGCGGGCGGGTAGTTATGTCAGTAATGCTGACATAAATTCCATCACAACAAGACCGGATCACCGGCAGCGGGGCGAGGGCTCCAAGGAGGAAACGGGCAATGGCCGAAGGTCATGTGGCGCTCCGTAACGTAACGCTCGACGACAAGTACGACCTCACCAAGGACCGGGTCTTCATCACCGGCACGCAAGCGGTCGTCCGCATGCTGCTCATGCAGCGCGAGCGGGACAGGCTGGCGGGCCTGAGCACGGCCGGCTTCGTGTCCGGCTATCGCGGTTCCCCCTTGGGCGGCATGGACCAGAATCTCTGGCGCGCCAAGCCATGGCTCGAGCGGTCGAACATCGTCTTCCAGCCCGGCCTCAACGAGGAACTGGCCGCCACCGCCGTGTGGGGCTCGCAGCAGGCCGAGATCCGCGGCGACGGCAAGTATGACGGCGTATTCGGCCTCTGGTACGGCAAGGGCCCGGGCGTCGACCGCTCCGGCGACGTGTTCCGCCACGCCAACATGGCGGGCTCCTCCAAGCATGGCGGCGTGCTGGCGCTCATGGGCGACGACCACACGGCGGAATCCTCCACCGTCGCGCACCAGTCCGAATTCCACTTCGTCGACGTGATGATCCCGATCCTGAACCCGGCGGGCGTGCAGGAGATCCTCGATTACGGCCTTTACGGCTACGCCATGAGCCGCTTCTGCGGCGCCTGGGTGGCGTTCAAATGCGTGAAGGAGAACATCGAGTCCACCGCCTCCGTGGACGGCTCCCTCGACCGGGTGAAGATCATCATGCCCGATGACTTCATCATGCCGCCGGGCGGGCTGAACATCCGCAGCCGCGACGGGGTGCTCGACCAGGAGGCGCGGCTTCAGGACTTCAAGCGCGACGCCATGATGGCCTTCGTGCGCGCCAACAACCTCAACCGCATCGTCCTGTCGGGCGGACGCAACCCGAAGATCGGCGTGATCACGGTGGGCAAGTCCTATCTCGACGTTCGCCAGGCTCTGGACGAGCTCGGCCTCGACGAGGTCAAGGCCAACGACATGGGGCTTCGCCTCTACAAGGTCGCGTGCCCCTGGCCGCTCTCCCAGCGCGAGCTCCTGGAATTCGCCCAAGGGCTCGACAAGATCATCGTGGTGGAGGAGAAGCGCTCCCTCATCGAGGTGCAGGTGCGCGAGGAATTGTACGGCACCGCCAACCAGCCGATCTGCATCGGCAAGAAGGACGAGGCCGGCAACTGGCTCTTCCCGGTCAAGGGCGCGCTCGATCCCAACGACATCGCCATCGTCATCGGCGAGCGCCTGCTGGCCTACCACAACAATGACGACTTGCGCGGCCGCGTGGCGCGCCTGCGCCATGCCCAGGAGGTTATGGCCGCGACCAGCGACGTGGCGAACCGCGTACCGCATTTCTGCTCGGGCTGCCCGCACAACAGCTCGACCAAGGTGCCGGACGGGATGCGCGCCTATGCGGGCATCGGCTGCCACTACATGGTGCAGTGGATGGACCGCTCCACCGACGGCTTCACTCAGATGGGCGGCGAGGGCGCCAACTGGATCGGCGAATCGCCGTTCTCGAATCGCGGCCACGTGTTCCAGAATCTCGGCGACGGCACCTACAACCACTCGGGCGTCCTGGCCCTGCGCTGGTCGATCCACACCAAGACCAACGTCACCTACAAGATCCTCTACAACGACGCGGTCGCCATGACCGGCGGGCAGAAGCACGAGGGCGGGCTTACCGTCGACATGATCGCCCGCCAGGTGCGCGAGGAGGGCGTGCAGCGCGTCGCCCTCGTGACCGACGAGCCGAACAAGTATCCGAAGGAGATCCGCTGGCCGTCGGGCATGACGATCCACCATCGCGACGAGCTCGATGCGGTGCAGCGGCAGCTCGCCGAGATCCCCGGGGTGACGGTGATGATCTACGACCAGACCTGCGCGTCCGAGAAGCGCCGCCGCCGCAAGCGGGGCGAGTTCCCGGATCCGGACAAGCGCGTCATCATCAACGACCTCGTGTGCGAGGCCTGCGGCGATTGCTCGGTGCAGTCCAACTGCGTCGCCGTGCAGCCGGTGGACACGGAGTTCGGCCGCAAGCGCCAGATCGACCAGTCCAACTGCAACAAGGACTTTTCCTGCGTGAAGGGCTTCTGCCCGTCCTTCGTCACGGTGCACGGCGCCAAGATCAAGAAGGCGGCGCCGGAGACGCTCTCCACGGACGGCATGGCGCTCACACCGCTGCCCGACCCGGCGATCCCCGCCATCGACCGCACCTTCAACGTGATCGTGACGGGCGTGGGCGGCACCGGCGTCGTGACCATCGGGGCGATCCTCGGCATGGCGGCGCATCTTGAGGGCAAGGGGTTGGGCATGATCGACATGGC
>DASQTM010000015.1:0-3506 GCA_035641875.1 Microvirga sp.
GGAGCGGCAGAAGCCCAACGTGTTCCGCATGAACATGCTGGGCGCCAAGGTGGTGCCGGTGCAATCCGGCACCCGGACCCTCAAGGACGCCATGAACGAGGCCCTGCGCGACTGGGTCACCAACGTGGCCGACACCTTCTACTGCATCGGTACGGTGGCGGGGCCGCACCCCTATCCGGCCATGGTGCGCGATTTCCAGGCGGTGATCGGCGAGGAGACCCGCGAGCAGATGATGAGGGCGGAAGGCCGCCTGCCGGATTCGCTCGACGCCTGCATCGGCGGCGGCTCCAACGCCATCGGGCTGTTCCACCCTTTCCTGGACGACCGCAGCGTCGAGATCTACGGGGTGGAGGCGGCGGGCCACGGCCTCGACAAGCTCCACGCCGCCTCGCTCACCGGCGGCCGCCCCGGCGTGCTGCACGGCAACCGCACCTATCTGCTCATGAACCAGGACGGGCAGATCACGGACGCCCATTCCATCTCGGCCGGCCTCGACTACCCCGGCATCGGGCCGGAGCATGCCTGGCTGCACGAGATGGGCCGCGTCACCTATCTCTCCGCCACCGACGACGAGGCGCTGGAGGCCTTCCAGCTCTGCTCCAAGCTGGAGGGCATCCTGCCGGCCCTCGAGCCCAGCCATGCGCTGGCCAAGGTGATGGAGCTCGCGCCAGGGAAGCCCAAGGATCACCTGATGGTGGTCAACATCAGCGGCCGCGGCGACAAGGACCTGTTCCAGATCGCCGAGCATCTGAAGCAGGACATCGTCTGAGGAGAACCTACCTGCCATCCCCGGCGGCCCGAAGGGCCGGGAAGAGGATCCATTGCGATGCGCTTGACCGTGGATCCCTTCCCCTCCGGTGACTTCGTCACCTCCGGCCGGGGATGACACGCCAAGCTCACATACCGGCGCCGCCTCTCGGCGGTTTCGCCCCAGCTCCCTCCCGTGCTAAAGACCCGCCCATGACCCAGCGCATCGAAGCCCGTTTTGAACAATGCCGCCAGGAAGGCCGCGCCGCCCTCGTCACCTATGTGATGGCCGGCGACCCGGACCCGGAGACCTCTCTCGAAATCCTCAAGAGCCTGCCGGCGGCCGGGGCCGACATCGTCGAGTTCGGCCTGCCCTTCACCGACCCCATGGCCGACGGCCCGGCGATCCAGGCGGCGGGCCTGCGCGCCCTGAAGGTGGGGCAGGATCTGGTCCGGACCCTCGACCTCATCCGCCGCTTCCGGGGTGAGGACCGGGACACGCCCGTGATCCTCATGGGCTATTACAACCCGATCTATGTCTACGGGGTCGAGCGCTTCCTCGTGGACGCCAGGGAGGCAGGCGTGGACGGCCTCATCGTGGTCGACCTGCCGCCGGAGGAGGACGAGGAACTGTGCCTGCCGGCGCTGGGGGCGGGCCTCGCCTTCATCCGGCTTGCCACCCCGACCACGGACGACCGGCGCCTGCCGGCGGTGCTCGCGAACACGGCGGGCTTCGTCTATTACGTGTCGATCACCGGCATCACCGGGGCCGCGACCCCGGATTTCGGCAAGGTCGCCACGGCGGTGGAGCGCATCAAGCGCCATACGCCCCTGCCGGTGGTGGTGGGCTTCGGGGTGAAGAGCGGAGCCCATGCGGCGGCGGTGGCGCAGGGGGCCGACGGGGTCGTGGTCGGCTCGGCCCTGATCGAGGCGCTCAAGGGCAGCCTCGACCCGGAGGACCGCGCCACCTCGCACACGGTGGAGGCCGTCACCACATTGGTGAAGGAGCTGAGCGAAGGCGTGCGCTCGGTGACGAAGCGCGCGGCGGCTTGAACAGCAATCGGCGTCATGACCGGGCTTGTCCCGGTCATCCACGTCTTCCCACGTCGAAAGGCGTGGATGCCCGGATCAGGTCCGGGCATGACGAGAGGATCAGAGCGATGAACTGGATTTCCGAAGTCGTCCGTCCGAAGATCAAGACGCTCTTCAAGCGCGAGACGCCGGACAATCTCTGGATCAAGTGCCCGGATACGGGGCAGGTGGTGTTCCACAAGGACGTGGAGGCGAACCAGTGGGTGATCCCCGGCTCCAACCATCACATGCGGATCTCCGCCACCCAGCGCCTCCAGCTCATGTTCGACAACGGCACCTGGCTCGACGTGCCCCTTCCCGAGGTCGCGGTCGATCCGCTCAAGTTCCGGGACAGCAAGCGCTACGTGGACCGCCTGAAGGACGCCCGGGCCCAGACCGGCCTGCAGGACGCCTTCAAGATCGGCTTCGGCCGGGTCGACAGCGTGCCCATGACCATCGCCGTGCAGGATCTCGGCTTCATCACCGGCTCCCTGGGCACGGCGGCGGGCGAGGCCTTCATCCGGGGCGTCGAGACGGCCCTCGACAAGAAGACCCCTTATGTGGTGTTCACCGCGTCCGGCGGCGCGCGCATGCAGGAGGGCATTCTCTCCCTCATGCAGATGCCGCGCACCACGGTGGCCGTCCGTCGCCTGCGGGACGCGAGGCTGCCCTACATCGTCGTGCTCACCAACCCGACCACCGGCGGCGTCACGGCGTCCTATGCCATGCTGGGCGACGTGCAACTGGCCGAGCCCGGCGCGCTCATCGGCTTCGCCGGTCCTCGGGTGATCGAGCAGACCATCCGCGAGAAGCTGCCCGACGGCTTCCAGCGCGCCGAGTATCTCAAGGATCACGGCATGGTGGACATGGTGGTGCACCGCCACGAGCTGAAGCCCACCATCGCGCGCCTGTCCCGCTTCTTCACCAAGGCGCCGGCGACCGATCCCGAAACGGTTGCCGTTGCGGAAGCGGCCGAGTAGGTGAGGCCAGGGCGATGGATTCATCCGATGCGCTGATCGCGCGCTTTCTCGCCCTACACCCGAAGACCATTGATCTTTCCCTCGGGCGCATCCAGCGGCTGCTGGGCGAGCTCGGGAACCCCGAGCGCCGCCTGCCGCCGGCGATCCATGTGGCCGGCACCAACGGCAAGGGCTCGACCATCGCGTTCATGCGGGCGATCCTGGAGAGCGCGGGGCTTGCGGTCCATGTCTACACCTCGCCCCATCTCGTGCGCTTCCATGAGCGCATCCGGCTCGGACAGTTCGGCGGCGGCCGCTATGTGACGGAAGACCGGCTCGTCGAAGCCTTCCGCCGCTGCGAGGCGGTGAACGGGGGCGAGCCCATCACCGTGTTCGAGATCACCACCGCGGCGGCGCTCCTCATCTTCGCCGAGGAGCCCGCGGACGTTCTGCTGCTCGAGGTGGGGCTTGGCGGACGGCTCGACGCCACCAACGTGATCGGGCGGCCGCTGGCGACGGCGATCACGCCCGTCTCCATGGACCATATGCAATTCCTCGGCGACACGCTGCCCGCCATCGCCGGCGAGAAGGCGGGCATCCTCAAAGCCGGCGTGCCGGCCGCGATCGGCCCGCAGCCGCCGGAGGCGATGGCGGTCATCGAAGCGCGTGCGGCGGAGATCGGCGCGCCGCTCTATTGCTTCGGCGCGGATTGGAGCGTTGAGCCCGATG
>DASQTM010000016.1:0-8219 GCA_035641875.1 Microvirga sp.
GGGTCCCGCCGTTTTCTATTGATTTGGCGAAACACCCCTACAGCCCTCACAAGGTCCAAATCCACCGATATACGGTGGGTCCTGAAGGGGAAATCCCATGTTGAAGCCGTTCACCACTGAACGCTTGACGATCCGGCAACTTCAGGTCCGGGACGCTCCCGAACTGGCCGGGATCAGCAACACCCCAGCCGTAAGCCAGTGGATGGCCTTTATGGAGAGTGGCTTTCCGTTGGAGAAAGCGGAGGCCCTCATCGCCAGTCAGAATGACACCAAAGAATACTTCTTTGCGGTGCGCCTCCCTGATGGAACGCTGATCGGCGCCATGGGAGTGATCGATCACCCGGATGGGGCCATTGAGGTTGGCTACTGGTTCGGCGTTGATCACCAGGGCAAGGGCTATGCGTCAGAGGCGCTTCGGGCAACGCTGGATCAGATCGCCGCCGATCCTGCGCTCGCCGCCCGACAGATCACGGCCGAAACGAGACCAGACAATTTGGCCTCCATCAGGCTGCTGACCAAGACCGGATTCTACGCGACAGGACGCCCAGGCCCGCGGCCGAACCGGATCGAGTTCGTGCTTCTTTGACGAGGCATGCGCGGCTGCCGACGCGTCTTTCGACGTCTGACCTTATGAAGCGCCCTTGAGAAACGCCTCAACTTGCGCGCGCTGGGGCATGGGCGCGACTGCGCCATGCCCCAGGGTCGAAAGCGCCGCCGCCGCGTTGGCGTAGGCCGCCGCCCGGAACGGGTCCCCGTGCACGAGCCATTCGGCCAGGAACGCCCCGTCGAAGGTGTCCCCGGCCCCGGTGGCGTCCACCGCCTCCACGGGGCGGGCGGCGATGACCTCCTGCCGCTCCGGGGTGGCCACCATGGTGCCGTCCTTGCCCAGGGTCAGGGCCACGATGCGGCAGCCGAGGCCGAGATAGAAGGCGCAGATCTCCTCCGGCCGGTCGAGCCCGGTGAGCTGGCGCGCGTCGTCGAGCCCGGGCAGGGCGATGTCGGACAGCGCCACGGCGGCGTTGATCGTGGCGCGGGCGCGGTCCAGGGGCCAGAGCCGCAGGCGCAGGTTGGTGTCGTAGCTGACGAGGGTGCCGTTCGCCTTGGCATAGCGGATGGCGGCGAACACCGCGTCGGTACAGCCTTCCGAGATCGCCTGACTGATGCCGGACGCATGGAGCACCCGCGCGGAGGCGATCTGCACCAGGGGCAGCTCGTCCGTGGAGATCAGGCTCGCGGCCGATCCGGCGCGGGCATAGGAGAACACGTGCCCCTCCTCGCCGTAGCTGATGAAATAGGCTCCCGTGCGCCCGTCCTTGCGCAGGATCACGGAGGAGCGGTCGATGCCCTCCCGGTCCCACAGGTCGATGAAGTCCTGGCCGAAGAAGTCCCGCCCCAGGGCCGTGAAGACCGCGACCTTCGCGCCCTGCCGCGCGGCGGCCACCGCCGTGTTCGACACGTCGCCGCCGAAGCCCGGAAGGTAGAGGCGCTCGCCGTTGCGCTGAACCTCGGCGAATTCCATCATGGGTTCGCCGAAGGCGAGAAGATCGATCGTTTTCATGGCGTCCCTGCGGTTGCGGAAAAGGTTGCGGGAGCCTCGTCTCCCATGCTGACGACCTTGCCCGGATTGAGGATGTTGTGCGGATCGAGCGCCCGCTTGAGGGAGCGCATGAGATCGAGCGCCACCTCGTCCTTGTAGAGCGTCAGCTCGTCCCGCTTGATGAGCCCGATCCCGTGCTCGGCCGAGATGGACCCGTTCATACGGTGCACGATGTCGTGCACGATGCGGTTGAAGCGCTCCCAATGGGCGAGGAAGGCGGCCTTGTCCATGCCCACCGGCTGGGACAGGTTGAAGTGGATGTTGCCGTCGCCGAAATGGCCGAAGGCGCAGACCCGCAGGCCCGGCATCTCGGCCTCGCAGGCGACCGTCGCCTCGTCGATGAACTCGGCGACGCGGGAGACCGGCACCGCCACGTCGTGCTTGATCGAGCCGCCCTCCAGGCGCTGCACCTCCGAGAGCCGCTCGCGCAATTGCCACAGCCCTTGCGCCTGCGCCTCGCTTGCGCCGATGGCGGCGTCCTCCACCAGCCCCTCCTCGAAGGCCTCCCCGAGGATGGCCTCCAGGCGGCCCTGCAGGTCCGCGTCCCGCTCAGGCGTGGAGAGCTCGATCAGCGCATAGGCCGCATGGGACCCGGCGAGCGGACGCACCGCGCCGGGGCTGTGCTTGAGAACGATGTCGAGGCCGAAGGGCGGCATGTATTCGAAGGCGGTGAGCTGATCGCCCGCGGCCCCGCGCAGGCGCTCGAAGAGTTTGAGCGCATCCCCCGCGGAGGCGCAGCCGATAAAGGCGGTCACCCGCGCCTGCGGCTTGGGGAAGAGCTTCAGCACCGCCGCCGTGATGATGCCCAGCGTTCCCTCCGAGCCGATGAACAGGTCCTTCAGGTCGTAGCCCGTGTTGTCCTTGCGCAGGCCCTTCAGGCCGTTCCAGATGCGCCCGTCCGCGAGCACCACCTCGAGCCCCAGGGTGAGGTCCCGCATGTTGCCGTAGCGCAGCACCGCGGTGCCGCCCGCGTTGGTGGCCAGATTGCCGCCGATCCGGCACGAGCCTTCCGAGGCTAGCGACAGGGGGAAGAGGTAGCCTGCGGAATCCGCGGCGTCCTGCACGGATTTCAGGATGCACCCGGCCTCTACGGTGATCGTCGCGTTCACGGGATCGACCTCGCGGATGCGGTCGAGGCGGCCCAGGGACAGCACGATGCCCCCATAGGGAACGCCGCCGCCCACGAGACCGGTATTGCCGCCCTGCGGCACCACGGGAACGCCCGCGCTGGCGCATTCGCGCAGCACGAAGGCGACCTCGTCCCGGTCACGCGGGCGCACCACGGCGAGCGCCTCGCCGGTATAGAGGCCCCGCGCCTCCACCAGATGCCCCGCCATGTCGCCCGCTTCCGTCAGGACGGAGGCGGCGCCGAGCCGTGCGGCGAGCGTTTCGATCAGAGCCATGCCGGCCTTCGTCTGCACTGCGATCCCCGTTTCCTTCCGGAAAGCCCTTCATTGCGCCTTGTGATGCGAACCGCAAGGTGTAGGAAGAAGAAACACCGGCATCGCTCCCGGAAAGCCGGCGGCCATGCCACTTGCGCTCCACCTTTTTCGAAAGCCGCCATGGCATACGTCATTCCCGTCCCCCAGGTTCCCGCCCTTCCGGTCGCCGGATCGGGCGATCTGTTTCCCGTCCGGCGCGTGTATTGCGTCGGGCGCAACTACGCGGCCCATGCGCGGGAGATGGGCCACGACCCCACCCGCGAGCCGCCGTTCTTCTTCATGAAGCCGGCGGACGCCCTCCAGCCGGTGCCCGAGGGCGAGACGGCGGAGCACCCCTATCCTCCCAAGACCGGGAACTACCATTTCGAGGCCGAGATGGTGGTGGCGCTGGCCAAGGGTGGAAAGGACATCCCCGTCGGGCAGGCTCTCGACCACGTCTTCGGCTATGCGGTCGGCCTCGACATGACACGCCGCGACCTCCAGGACGAGGCCAAGCAGCTTCGCCGCCCCTGGGAGCTCGGAAAGGCGGCGGACCGCTCGGGCCCTGTCGGCCCGCTTCATCCGGCCTCCCGCATCGGCCATCCGGCCGGCGGGGCGATCTCGCTTGCCGTGGACGGCGCGGTGCGGCAGCAGGCGGATCTCTCCGACATGATCTGGTCCGTGGCGGAGCAGATCGCCTATCTGTCGTCCTATTTCGAGCTTTTCCCCGGCGACGTGATCTTCTCCGGAACGCCGGAGGGCGTCGGGGCGGTCGCCCGGGGTCAGACCATGATGGCTTCCATTGCGGGGCTGGGGGAGATCCGGCTGCGGGTTGTGTAAGCCACGGCTCCCTCCCCTTGCCTTTTTTCGCGGTTTGTCCGTAACTGCGTCACGGCGCGGCCTAACGGGCCGCCGGAGGTCGGGCTCGTCGAGCGCGGGCCCCATAAACCAAGGGAACGACTATGAAACTTGTGAAAAGCGTCGGATTGGCTCTCATCGGCACCGCTCTTGCCATCGGCGGAGCCTCGGCGCAGCAGAAGACCATCAAGATCGCCACGGAGGGCGCCTACGCTCCGTGGAACCTCACGGGCGCGGGCGGCAAGCTCGAAGGCTTCGAGATCGACCTCGCCAACGACCTGTGCGGCCGCATGAAGGTGAAGTGCGAGATCATCGCCCAGGATTGGGACGGCATCATCCCGGCCCTCCAGGCCAAGAAGTACGACGCCATCATGGCCGGCATGAGCATCACGGACGAGCGCAAGAAGGTGATCGAGTTCTCCAACTCCTACGCCAATTCCCCGAACGGCTTCCTGGTGGCCAAGAGCTCGCCGCTGGCCAAGATGCCGGGCACGGGCCAGGCCTTCAATCTCAGCAACCAGCAGGCCGCGGCCGAGAAGGCCATCAACGACGCGAAGGCGCTCCTCAAGGGCAAGACCGTGGGCGTCCAGGGCTCGACGATCCACTCTTCCTTCGCGGACAAGTACCTCAAGGGCACGGCCGAGGTGCGCGAGTACAAGACCACCGAGGCCCACGACCTCGACCTGGCGGCCGGCCGCATCGATGCGGTGCTGGCGGACGCCACCGCCATCATCGGCACCCTGGAGAAGCCCGAGTTCAAGGACTACGTCCTGGTCGGCCCGTCGATCACCGGCGGCATGCTCGGCGCCGGCGTGGGCGTGGGCCTGCGCAAGGAGGACAAGGACCTGAAGAAGTCCTTCGACGAGGCCATCCAGGCCGCCATCAAGGACGGCACGACCCAGAAGCTGTCCATGAAGTGGTTCAAGATCGACACCACGCCGAAGAGCTGATTTGAAACGTCTCTGAAGCGAAGGCGCGGCTCGGGCCGCGCCTTTTTGTATGAATTGGGCTCGATTGCGACCGAAAACGCCGGTACCGGCGCTTGATTCAACATGATTGGGGCTTGCGCTGGCTTGGCCTTTGAATGTTAGCTTTGATCCGGCGGAAGATCGGCGTCGGCAAGGCGATAGCGGTCTTCAGAAGCATAAGGTTCAGTCGAAGCTGACCAGGGGAACACGATGAAACTATTCAAGGCTTTGGGCCTCGGCCTGCTCGCCTCCACTCTCGCGGCGGGCGCAGCCTCCGCGCAAGAGAAGACCATCAAGATTGCCACGGAAGGCGCCTACGCTCCGTGGAACCTCACAGGCGCGGGCGGCAAGCTCGAAGGCTTCGAGATCGACCTCGCCAACGACCTGTGCGGCCGCATGAAGGTGAAGTGCGAAGTGATCGCCCAGGATTGGGACGGCATCATTCCGGGGCTCAACGCCAAGAAGTACGATGCGATCATGGCCGGCATGAACATCACCGACAAGCGTCTCGAGGTGATCAACTTCTCGCAGGCCTATGCCGCCACCCCCCATGGCTGGGGCGTGATGAAGGATTCGCCCCTCGCCAAGCTGGCGGGCGCCGGCACGACCGTGAGCTTCGAGAAGGACCCGGAGGGCGCGAAGAAGGCCATCGAAGCCTGGAAGCCGCTCCTGAAGGGCAAGACCGTGGGCGTGCAGGGATCCACCGTGAACTCGCAGTTCCTGGAAACCTACCTCAAGGACGTCATCCAGATCCGCGAGTACAAGACCACGGAGCAGCATGACCTCGACCTCACCGCCGGGCGCATCGACGCGATCTTCGCGGGCTACGGGGCCCTGAGCGCCACGCAGGAGAAGCCCGAGTTCAAGGACATGATCGTGGCCGGCACCGGGATGCGCGGCGGCCTGCTCGGCCGCGGCGTGGCGGTGGGCATGCGCAAGGACGACGCCGAGCTCAAGGCCATGTTCGACAAGGCCATTCAGGCGGCCATCGCCGACGGGACCATTCCGAGGCTCTCGCAGAAGTGGTTCAAGGTCGACATGACCCCGCAAACCTGACCCCTTAAAGCGGACCGCCGGGCGCCATCAGCGGCCTCGCCCTCCCTCGCGGCGAGGCCCATTCGGGAGGGTTGAGACGCGTGCAGCAGTTGAGCTATTTCGAGCTCGTCGGTTTCGGCCCCAACGGCTGGGGAGAGTTGCTTCTCCGGGCGACCCTCATGACCCTGGCGGTCGCCTCCTGCGGCTTCCTCCTGGGCTCCGTGATCGGAACCTTCGTGGCCTGGGCGAAGATCGGCGGCAACATCGTCACCCGCGGCATCGCCGACGGGTACACCACCGTTCTGAGGGGCATCCCGGACCTTCTCGTCATCTACCTGTTCTATTTCGGCGGCAGCGCGGTGCTGAGCGCCGTCGGCAGCATGTTCGGCGCGGAAGGCTTCATCGGCGTGCCGGCCTTCGTCACCGGCGCCATGGCCATCGGCATCATCTCCGGAGCCTACCAGGCGGAGGTCTTCCGCGGCGCCTATCAGGTTCTGGGCCGCGGCGAGCTCGAGGCGGCCCGCTCGGTGGGGATGCATCGCTGGCTCATGTTCCGCCGCATCATCGCGCCGCAGGTGCTGCGCTACGCGATCCCGGGGCTCGGCAACACCTGGCAGCTGGTTCTGAAGGAATCGGCGCTGATCTCCGTCACAGGCCTCGTGGAGCTCCTGCGGCAGTCGCAGGTGGCGGCCGGCTCCACGCGCCGCCCGTTCGACTTCTACATCACGGCCGCGGTGCTGTATCTGCTCATCACCTGGGTGTCGACCTTCCTGTTCCAGCGGGCGGAGACCCACTCGATGCGCGGCATGAAGAGGGCTTCCTGATGGACTTCGTCTTCATGAAGGACACCTTCCTGAGCCTGCTGAGCGGCATTCCGCTGACGCTCAACCTGGCCTTCACGTCCGTGGCGCTCGGGGCCATCCTGGCCATGATCCTCGCGCTCATGCGCATGTCGGGCTACCGGGTCCTCGACTGGCTCGCTCAGGCCTATGTGTTCGTGTTCCGCGGCACGCCGCTGCTGGTGCAGATCTTCCTGATCTATTACGGCCTCGGGCAGTTCCGCCCCTATCTGGACGCATTGGGGCTGTGGACCTTCTTCCGCGAGCCCTACTGGTGCGCGATCCTGGCCTTCACCCTCAACACCGCCGCCTATGCCAGCGAGATCATCCGCGGCGGGTTGCAGGCGGTGCCGCACAACCAGGTGGAGGCGGCGCGGGCCTGCGGCATGTCCCGCCTGCTCCTGTTCCGCCGCATCATCTTTCCCATCGCGGTGCGGCAGGCGCTTCCGGCCTATGGCAGCGAACTCATCCTGATGGTGAAGGCCACGTCGCTCGCCTCGGTCATCACCATGATGGAGCTGACGGGCATCGCCCACAAGCTCATCTCGCAGACCTTCCGCATCATCGAGGTCTTCGTGGTGGCGGGCCTGATCTATCTCATCCTCAACTTCATCATCACGCGCATCATCATGGCCATCGAATGGCGGCTCTCGCCGCATCTGCGCCGTCCCCCGGCCGTCGAGCCGCGCCTGGAGGCCGCCCATGTCTGACGGAGCCACATCCTTGCAGCCCGAGTCCGCGCCGGCCGTCGCGATCCGCGATCTGCGCAAGAGTTTCGGATCCCTCGAGGTTCTCAAAGGCGTGTCCCTGAGCGCCCGCGAAGGCGACGTGGTCTCGATCCTGGGCGCGTCCGGCTCCGGGAAATCGACCATGCTCCGCTGCATCAACATGCTGGAGGTGCCCGACGGCGGCCATGTGGAGATCGGCGGCGAGACCATCCGGCTGAAGAAGGGCCGCAAGGGCATGGCGCCCGCCGATCAGCGCCAGGTGGACCGCATCCGCTCCCGGGTCGCCATGGTGTTCCAGAGCTTCAATCTCTGGTCCCACATGACCATCCTGGAGAACGTCATCGAAGCCCCCGTGCACGTGCAGAAGCGACCGAAGGCCGAGTGCGTGGCGGAGGCCGAGGAACTGCTCGCGAAGGTCGGCATCGTCGACAAGCGCAACCAGTACCCGTCGCACCTGTCCGGCGGCCAGCAGCAGCGCGCGGCCATCGCCCGCGCCATGGTGCAGCGCGCTCAGCTGGTGTTGGCCGACGAGCCGATCGCCTCGCTCGATCCCGAGGCGGCGCGGCGAGTCATGGAATCGCTGGCCGAGCTCAATCGCGCCGACGGCGTGACCGTTCTGGTCTCGCTGCACCAGGTCCAGTTCGCCATGCGCTATTGCCCACGCACCGTCGCGCTGCGCGACGGCAAGGTGGTGTTCGACGGCCCGAGCGCCGCGCTCACGCCGGAAAAGCTCGGCGAGCTCTACGGCGCCGAAGCGGAGGAGTTGCTGCTGG
>DASQTM010000017.1:0-2889 GCA_035641875.1 Microvirga sp.
TTCTTTGTGGCCCGCGCCAAGCTGAACTTCAAGTTCGGCACCTACTAAGCCCAACCCACACCTCAGCGCCACAAAGGCCCGGGAGCAATCCCGGGCCTTTTGCGGTCTCAGGCCAGGATCCGCGTCTTGCCAAAGGCCGGAACCCGGGCCTCGAAATCCGCAAGCCAGGCCACCAGCTTCGGGTGGCTTTCGCGCCACCGGCCGCCCATGCGCAGGTCGAGGTATCCCAGGGCGCAGGCCAGGGCGATATGGCCGATATGGAGGTTCGGATGGGGCGTCGAGAGATGGGCCTCCGCGAAGTCGAGCCCGCGCTCGACCTTGCCCTCCTGGTGCTCGACCCATCTCGCCTCGTGCCTGTCCTCCGGCCGCCAGCGGCCCTCGTAGACCTGGAGCAGGGCCGCATCCATGATGCCGTCGGCAAGCGCCTGCTCGCGCAGGGCCTGGAAGCGGTCCCACCCGGTGGGCAGGATGCGCCCGCCCCCGGCGAGGTGGTCGAGATATTCCACGATCACCCGGGAATCGTAGAGCGCCTCCCCGTTCTCCAGAACGAGGGTCGGGATCTTCCCCAGGGGGTTCTGCCGGCGCAGGGTGTCGTCCGGGCTGGTGGTGTCCGCATCGGTCACCTGGATGCGGTCCGCCAGGCCCAAGAGTGAAGCCGAGATCTTGACCTTGCGGCCGAAGGGCGATGCGGGGGAGGAGCGGAGAACGAGCATGGGAAAGATCCTGCCTTGAGGGTTTTCGGGCGCCATGAAGCCAATCCGAAGCGGCAGGATTCATGACCTCTTCGACCCCAGCCTGCAATCGGTTTTATGGGGGCGGCCCGAAGGCCTCGCAGCGATAGGCGCCGTAGCCTCTCCGCGACAGGCGCTCTGCCAGCGCCGGCAGGAGCAGTTCGGCCTCGCCCCTGAGGGACCACGGCGGGTTGAGGACGAAAAGCCCGCTGCCGTTCAACCGGGTCGGGTCCCGCGGATCGTCCACAAGAAGTTCGAGGCGAAGGCCGGCGCGCGGGCTTTCCCGATCGAGCCTTGCGGCGAGCGCATCGACGGGCCCAGGATCCTTGACCGGGTACCAGCCGGCATAGATCCCGGTCGGCCACTTCCTGAGCGCCGCCAGAAGCTCGCTCCCGAGGCGCTCCAGTTCGTCCGGCTGCTCGTAGGGCGGATCGATCAGCACGAGCCCGCGCTTTTCCTTCGGCGGGATGAGGGCGTGCAGGGCCGTCCAGCCGTCGAGATGCAGGACCTTCAGGTTCGTGACCGCGTTGTAGGCCTGGTTCAACACCTCGTAATCGGCCGGATGCAGCTCGACGAACACGCCCCGATCCTGGCGCCGCAGGATCTCGCGCAGGATGGCGGGCGAGCCCGGATAGGCGCTTGCCCCATGGCGCGCGCGCACATCCGCCACCACTGTCCGGTAAGGAGCCAGCACCTCCTCCACCTCGGGCGCAAACGCCTCGTCGAGGCGGCCGATCCCGTCCGCCCATTCCCCCGTCCGCTCCGCCTCGCTGGCGGCGAGATCGTAGAGGCCGACGCCCGCATGGGTGTCGATCACGCGGAAGGCGGTGTCCTTGCGCTGAAGGTAGGCGATGATCCGCACCAGAAGGGCGTGTTTCATGACGTCGGCGAAGTTGCCGGCGTGAAAGGCATGACGATAATTCATAGGCGTCCTATCGGACCGACGGGACCAGGATCTCGCCCGCGCGGCAGGTGTCGCGATCGACCTCGGGGCAGGAGCGGAAGCCGCGAAGATCCCGGTCGAAGCAGATTCGCACCTCCTGAAAGATGCGCCGTCCGCAGGAGACGGAAATCATGTCGGGGCGCAGATCCGGATTGGCCTTGATGAAGGCCTGCTCGATCTCCGCCGGCATCACCTTGGCCTGGGCCCCGAGACCTTTCAGGCCGTCGGGGACGCGCACGCGCTCCCGGGCGCGCTGAACCGCCCGGAAATAGGCGCCCGGCGCATCGCCGGTGCAGGTGCCGTGCTTGCGCCATTGATAGCGCGCCAGATTGTCGTCGGGAAAGAGGCCACGGGCCTCCTCGATCGAGGCGCGCGGCGCGAAGCGGCCGCCGGGTTCGCAGAAGCTGGGATAGCCCTGTTCGGTCTGGGGCCAGAGGCCGTGGACCACGAAGCCGAGACCGCTGCCCTTGTCGCATTGCTGGCTTCGGCTGCCGCTGATTTCGCAGAAGCCCGGCGACCAGGACAGGGCCAGCACGTAGAAATCGAACTGTCCCATGGGGGCTCCCCTGGCTTCGCGGGGCGCCTGCGCCGCCGCAGGCAGCCAGAGGAAGAGGCAGGCGCCCGCGAGGGCGAGGCGCTGCCTGAGCGTCAAGGCGCCGCCTGCTTGCAATGCGGCGCGAAAGCGTAGTGCCGGTCGAACCCGTCCACGCAGGCCTCCGTATCCCAGCCGATGCCGATGAAGCCCAGATCCTCCCGGATGGAGAAGTTGATCCGGTGCTTGTAGCCGTCGGACACGATGACGGTGCCGGTGCAGAAGCGGCGGGGAATGTAGTCGAGACCCCAGGGACGCCAGGCCACCTGCTGGACCCGCTCGAAGCTGACGATCTTCAGGTTCGAGTTCCAGAACCGCTCTTCCTTCTTGGCGAAGGTTGACGAGATGTCCGCCAGCACGCTGGGGTCGCCGCAGGCCGGCAGGCTGGCATCGAAGGGATGATCGCGCCGTTCCGCCGGCGTTATCTCGCGCGCGAGCGCGGGCGCTCCCAACAGCCCGAAGGAGATCAAAGCCGCCAGCCACTTCATTCTATCGCTCCCACAGATGCATCGACCCTGTAAAACCGACCATGTGGGCGAGAGGCCGGAAGGTCAAGGCTCCGCTTGAGGTTTAGTAGATACCGTGGCTGTTGAGCATCATCGGCTCGCCCGCCGAGGGTCGCT
>DASQTM010000018.1:0-2695 GCA_035641875.1 Microvirga sp.
GCTGCGGCAGCTTGCCTTCCACCAGCAGGTCGAGCATGGCGCAGATGCCCGCCGCGGTGGTTACCTGGATCGCGGTGCGCGGGGTGTTGGCCACCTTCTGGCCGTAGATGCTGCGGGCATAGGTCTCCTGGACGTAGCGACCGCCGCGCTCGCCGGTGACGGTGACGAACACGATGACCATGTCCTGCATGGTGGCCGGAACCGCGTTCTCGAGGATGTCCTTCAGAACCTCCCGACGGTTGCGCAGCCGCAGGTCGTTGAGCAGAACCCGCATCAGGGCGCAGTGGCCGGGATAGCGGATGGTCTTGTAGTTCAGGTTGCGTACCTTGCCTTCCAGGGTCTCGCACAGGGTGCCGAGGCCGCCCGAGGTGTTGAAGGCTTCGTAGCGGGTGCCGTCGAGGGAGAACTCCTCCAGCTCCTCCATGGCCGGAACCTCCCGGAGCCTGCCGTCCACCACCGCCTCGCAGCGCTCGATATATTCGTTGATGACCCCGTCCGTGCTCCAGGTGAGATTGTAGGACAGGGCGTTCGAGGGATATTGCGGCAGGGCGCCGACGCGCAGGCGCACCGTGTCCAGCTTGTCGAAGCGGCTGGCGATGTCGTGGGCTACGATGGAGATGAAGCCGGGCGCGAGGCCGCATTGCGGGATGAAGGCGGTGGCGGCCCCTTCCGCCAGTTCCTTGACCATGCGGGTGGTGGCGACGTCCTCGGTGAGGTCGAAATAGTTCACGCCTGCAAGGCGCGCCGCCTGGGCCACGTGCCCGGTCAGGTGATAGGGCGCGGCGCTCAGGACCGCATAATGACCCTTTAGGGCATTCTGAAGCGCGACCGCGTCGCTGAAATCGAGCTGAACCGTTCTGACGCCGTCCTTGGCGACCGCCTCCAGGGCCGCAGCGGAGCTGTCTGCGACGGTGACGGCGTAATCGCCGGTGTCATGGAGCATGTCGACGATGGTGGAGCCGATCTTGCCGGCGCCGATCACGAGAATGGAATGCATGGCGGTCCCCTGTTGGAAGCTTGAAGAGACGGCAAAGCTATGCAGAACGCCATGGACAAACCGACGGAAAGCCAAGTAGTTTTCGGCGGAATGCCGTCATGATTGGACAGGATGATGCTCGACGTCACGGATCGCGCCTTGATTGCCCTGCTGCGCGAGAACGCCCGCATCGGCCATGCGGAGGCCGCGCGCCGCCTCAAGCTGTCGCGCACCACGGTTCAGGCCCGGGTCGAGAGCCTGGAGCGCAGGGGCGTCATCGCCGGCTATACGGTGAAGCTCGCCGAGGAGGTCAGCCGCCGGGTGGTGCGGGCGCATGTGACCATCGTGGTGGCGCCGAAAGCCTCGGCTGCGGTCGTGACCGCGCTCCGGCGCATGCCTGAGTTGCGCGCGCTCCATTCGGTTGCAGGTGTCTTCGATCTGCTGGCGGTGATAGAGGCGGAGGACGTGCCCTCCCTCGACGCCGCCATTGACAAGATCGGCGCCTTCGAAGGAGTGGAGCGCACCCAATCCTCCATCATCCTCTCAACGAAATTCGAACGATGACCTCTCCAGCCTCACAAACCGCCGATGTCGTGATCGTCGGCGGCGCCGTCATGGGATCTTCCACGGCCTACCATCTCCTGGCCGATCCTGCCTTCAAGGGCCGCGTCGTCGTCATCGAGAAGGATCCAACCTACCAGCTTTCCGCCTCGGCCCTGTCCGCCGCCTCGATCCGCCAGCAATATTCCAGCGCGGTGAACATCCGCATCTCGCTCCACGGAATCCGGTTCCTGCGCAGCATCGGCGACCATCTCGAAGTCGACGGCGAGCGCCCTGAGATCGGTCTCAGGGAGGCGGGCTATCTCTATTGCGCCACGGAAGCCGGTGCGCCGATCCTGGCCGAGAACCAAGCCTTGCAGGCGGCCGAGGGGGCCGACATCCTGTTCATGGACCCGGAGACCCTGAAAAGCCGCTTCCCCTGGCTCAATGTGGAAGACTTGGCGGCCGGCACCTGGGGCCGGTCGGGCGAGGGCTGGTTCGACGGCTGGGGCCTGCTCCAGGCCTTCCGCCGAAAGGCTCGCTCCTTGGGCGCGGAATACGTGAAGGGCGAGGTGGCCGAGGTTGAGCGGGAGGGCAACCGGATCCTCGCCGTGCGCCTCAAGGACGGCACGCGGATCGCCTGCGGGGCGCTCGTCAACTGCGCCGGGTCCGGCGGCCGAGCGCTTGCCGCGAAGGCGGGGCTCGACATCCCGGTTCAGGCCAAGCGGCGCTACGTCTTCACCTTCTCCTGCCGCGAGCCCGTCGAGAACTGTCCGCTCCTCATCGACACCTCAGGAGCCTATGTCCGGCCGGAAGGGGAGGGCGGCTTCATCTGCGGCGCATCGCCGGAGGCCGAGATGGATCCCGACTGGTCCGACGAGGATCCCGCATCCCAGGAGATTGACTTCTCCTTCTTCGAGGACTTCGTGTGGCCGGCGCTGGCTCACCGGGTGCCCGCCTTCGAGGCCATCAAGCCCGGCCGCGCCTGGGCTGGGCCCTACGACATGAGCCTGCTCGATCACAACGCCATCGTCGGCCCTGCCGGCGAGATCGGGAATTTCTACCTGTGCAACGGGTTCTCTGGCCACGGGTTGCAGCAATCCCCCGCTGTCGGGCGAGGGCTCGCGGAACTGATCGTCCATGGAGGCTATCGGAGCCTCGATCTGTCGGAACTGGGCT
>DASQTM010000019.1:0-6311 GCA_035641875.1 Microvirga sp.
AAGAAAAGAGGGCTCAAGGCCGAGGCGAACAGGGCGAAAACCGCACCGGGAGCCAGATACCCGCCGAACGAGAGGATCGCCACTACGATCCCCGAGGCTGCAATCTGCAGGATGCTGATGCCGTCGCGGCTTGAGAGTTCCGGCGTTTTGTCGGGCAAGTCGTGAGCGGCGCGATCGGCGATCATGTGTGATTGGGCCCAGAACACCGCTCGTGCGAGCAGAGATGGACTCGTCATGCGCAAAGAACCGCCCAGCCGGCGGTTCTTGAGCAGGTGAGACAGGCTTGCTCCGCGAGGGGCCATCACGACTCCGCCTCCTGGCTCCGCCGCAGGAGCAATGCCTGTCAGGATCGCAGCCGGATACACAGCCCTTGGCGACAAACGGGGAGCCGAAACGAACGGCAGACCAAGCTCGGCGGCGAGCGCTCGGTAGAATTCATGCTCTCCGATCAGTCCGCCCTTCAGAAGAAGCTCATCGGCAGGTACGCCGCTTCGTTCCGCAAGGATTGCGGCGTGGCGCAAGGCCTCCGGCGCGTAACCGTGATGGGCCAGGAAGCCGATCTCCACCGGCAGAGCGGTTGACTGCAAGCCCTCATCCGCTAGACCCTGCCTCATGGGCAAAAGGCGCTCCGAAGGGGAAATCCATGGTCGTGCGGAGCAGCGTTCAAGGGAGTATCGCCTCTAGGATGTGGAATATCGTTTCATTGTGGACTTTCCTCCAGCGGGAGATCAAGGCCTCTGCTCGCGCTGTGGCTGCCCTATGCCTTGCGCTCATCGGCAGCCTGTCCCTGGGAGAGGTCCGGGCGCAGGACGTATCGATCCCCAATTTCTGGGGCTCGCGGGCGCAGCTCGAGCGGCCCGACCTGGGCGACATGCGCACGATCCGCTTTCTGGCCGACGACGATTTCCCGCCGCTCCACTTTGCCGGGCTCGACGGCGCGCCCACCGGATTTTCCGTCGAACTTGCCCGCGCGGCCTGCGAGCGCCTGGCGGTGACCTGCACGGTTCAGGTCCGCCGCTTCGACACCCTGCTCGACGCCCTGGCGGACCGGCAGGGGGACGTGGTGGCCGCCGCCATTCCGGTGAATGCCGACCTGCGGCGGCGCTTCGAGGTGACGTCCCCTTACTTCAAGATCCCGGCGCGCTTTGCCGTCAAGACGAGCCCGGACAAGAGCGCTGCCGCTCCCGACGCCAAGACCCTGCAGGGCAAGACCGTCGGCGTGGTCGGAGGCACGGCCCACGAGGCTTACGCCCGGGCTTTCATGTCGATGGCAAGCCTCAAGCCTTATCCCGATATGGCGGCCGCTCAGACTGCCCTCAAGGCCGGGGAGATCGAGTACCTGTTCGCGGACGGCCTCGGCCTGGCCCTGTGGATCGGGGGCGAGGAGGCCGGCGGGTGCTGCGGCTTTGCGGGCGGCCCCTACCTGGAAAGCCGCTTCTTCGGGGAAGGCATCGGCTTCGTCACCCGCAAGCAGGACGAGAGCCTGCGCCGCGCCCTCGATTTCGCCCTCCAGCAGCTCTGGAAGGAGGGCAAATATGCGGAACTCTATCTGCGTTTCTTCCCGGTCAGCCCCTTTTAAGCCGCATTGACCCCCGTTCCGCCGGACCCTAGTGTGCCGGCCTTCCGGCAAGCCTTGTCCTGCACCTCCTGGGTCACATGTCACTATCGTCGTCTCTCGATCCCGCTCTTGTTGAAGCCGCTCAGACCGCCGCCGCCTGGCCTTTCGAGGAGGCGCGCAAGCTTGTCGAACGGCTGAAACGGACGGGAAAGACGGAGGCCCTGTTCGAGACCGGCTACGGCCCCTCGGGCTTGCCCCATATCGGCACCTTCGGCGAGGTGGCCCGCACGAGCATGGTGCGCCACGCCTTCCGGGTTCTGACGGGGGATTCCATCCCGACCCGCCTCGTCGCCTTCTCGGACGACATGGACGGCCTGCGTAAGGTGCCGGACAACATCCCCAACAAGGAACTCGTAGCCTCCGCCCTCGGCAAGCCCCTGACCCAGGTGCCGGATCCGTTCGGCGCCCACGAGAGCTTCGCGCACCACAACAACGCGCGCCTTCGCGAGTTCCTCGACGCCTTCGGCTTCGATTACGAGTTCCTGTCGGCGACCGAGTGCTACAGGTCGGGCCGGTTCGACAAGGCCCTGCTGACGGTGCTGGAGCGCTACGATGCGGTGATGGCGATCATGCTGCCGTCCCTGCGGCAGGAGCGCCAGCAATCCTATTCGCCGTTCCTGCCTATTCATCCAAGGACCGGCATCGTGATGCAGGTGCCCATCGACGAGCGCAGGCTCGACGCGGGCGCCATCGTGTGGCGCGATCCGGAAACCGGCGAGCGCTTTGAGACGCCGGTGACGGGCGGGCACGTCAAGCTGCAATGGAAGCCCGACTGGGCCATGCGCTGGGTGGCGCTCGGCGTCGATTACGAGATGGCGGGCAAGGACCTGATCGACAGCGTGAAGCTCTCGGGCGAGATCGCCAGGGCTCTGGGCGGCCTGCCGCCGGAGGGCTTCAACTACGAGCTTTTCCTGGACGACAGGGGCCAGAAGATCTCCAAGTCTAAGGGCAACGGCCTCACCATCGACGAGTGGCTGACCTACGGCACGCCGGACAGCCTCGCCCTCTTCATGTTCAACAAGCCGCGCGAGGCGAAGAGGCTCTATTTCGACGTGATCCCGCGCCAGGTGGACGATTATCTCACCTTTCTGGAGAAGTATCCGGCGCAGGACGCCAAGGCGCGCCTCATGAACCCGGTCTGGCATCTCCACGCGGGCGCGCCTCCGGCGCCGGAACTGGTCTCGTCGGACGGGGGCAATCAGCCCGGCGCCACGATCTCGTTCTCCATGCTCCTCAACCTGGTGGCGGTGGCGAATTCCGAGGATCCGTCGGTGCTCTGGGGCTTCATCCGCCGCTATGCGCCCGGCGTTTCGCCGCGGACGCATCCGCGCCTCGACAGCCTCGTGAAGCGCGCCGTGCGCTACTTCGAGGATTTCGTGAAGCCGCAGAAGACCTACCGCCTCGCGGACGAGGTGGAGGCCGCTTCCCTGCGCCGTCTCGAACAGGCGCTCTCATCCTTCGAGGCTGGAGAGCGGCCCGCCACCGCAGAGGCCATCCAGGAGGAGATCTACAATGTCGGGCGCGCCGAGCCGCGCTATCAGGACCTCAAGGCCAAGGGCGCGACCCCTGAGCGCCCGGGCGTTTCCATCGAGTGGTTCAACACGATCTATCAAGTGCTGCTCGGCGAGCCGCGCGGACCGCGCTTCGGGTCCTTCATCGCCCTCTACGGCGTGAAGGAGACCCGGGAACTGATCAACAAGGCCCTGGCCGGCGATCTCGTGCGGGAGCATGAGGCCTTTCTCGACGGGCGAGGGACCGGGCGCGCGGCCTGAAGCCTATTGCCGCGCCCACATGATCCGGGCGACCCAGGCGATGTCCTCCGCCGGGATCGTCCGGTCTTCCGCATCCTTGGCGAAGGAGGTCAGTTCGAGGGTCTTGGCCGAGCGGCGCTTGAGCTCCTGGGCCAGGATTTCCCCGCTCGTGGTGCACACGACGACCCGGTCGCCCTTGCGCGTGCTCGCCGTCGGCGAAACGATCAGGACATCGCCATCGCGGTAGAGCGGCGCCATGGAGGCGCCCGTGACCTCGAGGGCAAAGACCCTCTCCTGCCCGAAATCCGGAAACTCGATCTCGTCCCAGCCGGGGCCGGAGGCGGGAAGACCCTCCTCCGTGAAGATCTTGGCCCCGCCGGCCTGCGTCATCGGGATCATTGGCAGCATGGATCGCCGCAGCGACCCCGTCGGCTCCACGAGCCGCAGGAAGTCCTCCAGGGTTGCGCCCGTCGCCCGCAGGATCTTCGCAACCGACTCCGTGGAAGGCCAGCGATCCCGGCCCTCGGGACTCGTGCGCTTCGATTTGTTGAAGCTCGTCGCATCGAGCCCGGCTTTGCGGGCCAGCCCCGACGCGGTCATGCCGTGACGTGCGGCCAGCGCATCGATAGCAGCCCAAACACGTTCGTGAGATAACATGGAATGAACCTACGCAAGGTGCCAAAAATTGATTGAAACCGAACCTAGCGTTAGGAATTAAGGTTCTTCTATGGCCCCGACAACCTACCAGATTCTCTTGAGACAATATGTCTAGTCGGGGTTGCTCCCGAAGCGACACGGGTTTACTCAGCAGCTTATGCACATCATCTATAAAATCTGCTCTGAACTACTCTGGCAAGAGGCCGAGAGGGCTGGAATCTTCGCGGGAGCGCCTGTCGATATGCAGGATGGGTACCTCCATTTTTCAACGGTACAACAGGTGCGCGAAACCGCTGCGAGGCACTTCGCCGGCCAGAACGATCTGCTTTTGATCGCTGTCGATGCAAGCTCGCTCGGAGCGGCGCTGCGATACGAACCCTCACGCGGCGGCGACCTGTTTCCGCATCTTTATGCTTCGCTTCCCTTGTCGTCCGTGCTGTGGGTGAAGCCGCTGCCCCTCGGCGCCGACGGGCAGCATGTCTTCCCGGATCTTGCCTCATGATCCGCGCTCTTTTCTCCCTCGCGAAACCCGCTCTCCACGCGCTTGACCCCGAGACCGCGCATCAGCTGACGATCAGGAGCCTGTCCCTGATGCCTGTAACGGCTGCGTCGAAGGACGATCCCCGCCTCGGCATCGACGTGTTCGGAAAACCGTTCCCCAATCCCGTCGGTCTCGCAGCAGGCTTCGACAAGCAATGCGAGGTGCCCGACCAGCTCCTGTCTCTCGGCTTCGGCTTCGTGGAACTCGGCGGCGTCGTGCCGAAGCCGCAGGAGGGCAACCCGCGTCCGCGCGTGTTCCGGCTGACGCGGGACGAGGCCATCATCAACCGCTTCGGCCTCAACAGCGACGGCCTTGAGGTCGCGCGCCGGCGCCTCGCACGCCGGCGCGGGCGGCCTGGGATCGTCGGCGTCAATATCGGAGCCAACAAGGACTCGGCCGATCGCATCGGCGATTACGTCCGGTGCATCCGGGAGCTGTGCGGGCTTGCGGGCTTTCTCACCATCAACGTCTCCTCGCCGAACACGCCAGGCCTGCGCGATCTCCAGGGCGAGGCCTTCCTCGACGATCTTCTCGCCCGCAGCATCGAAGCCCGTGACAAGGCCGACCAGGGAGGGGCAAGAACGATCATCCTTCTGAAGATCGCGCCCGACATATCCCTCGATGCTCTCGACGCCATCGTGGCGACGGCGCTCAAGCGCGGCATCGATGGGCTCACCATTTCCAATACGACGGTTGCCCGGCCCGAGACCCTGCGGGAGAAGGCGCTCGCGGGTCAGGCCGGCGGCCTATCGGGAAAGCCGCTCTTCGGGCCTTCGACCCGCCTGCTGGCCGAGACCTTTCTGCGCATCGAGCGCAGGATCCCCCTCATCGGCGTCGGCGGCGTCGACTCGGCCGGGGCCGCCTGGGCAAAGATCCGCGCGGGCGCAAGCCTGGTGCAGCTCTACTCGGCCATGGTCTATAAAGGCCCTGGCCTGGTCGGCGAGATCAAGGGCGGCCTGCTGGACAGGCTCGGTCGTGAGAAGGTCTCGCTGGATCAGGCGGTGGGCCGAGATGCGTCTGATTGGGCGCGGGGCCGGTTCTGAGAGCAGCGCTCACGAAAGACCCGCGAAGGTCTTTCGGGTCAGGCGCGGATAGAGGATCGCCTGGCCGATGCCGCGGGTGCCCAGGAAGATCAGGAGCGCGATCCAGAGCCCTGTATTGCCGAGACCTCCCATCGCCAGAAGCACGGCGCAATAGGCCGCGAACGCGATCAGCATGAGGTTTCGCATGGACCGTGTCCAGGTGGCCCCGGTGTAGATGCCGTCGAACGCGAAGGCGGCTGCGCCTGCCAGGGGGGTCACCGCTGCGAAGACCAGATACTCCCTCGCATAGGCGCGAACGTCGGGGCTCGTGGACACGAAGTCGATGAAGAGGCTGCCGCCCGCCAGGAAGATAGCCGAGACCGCAAGGCCGAACCCTAAGCTCCACCCGAGGCTCAGGACGATGGCGCGGCGGAAGCTGCGTTCGTTGCGTGCGCCGATGCTCTGGCCGCAGAGGGTTTCGGCCGCGGTGGCGAAGCCGTCGAGGAAATAGCCGCCGATCAAAAACATGTTGTAGAGCACCGCATTGGCCGCGAGGGTCACGTCGCCGGAGCGGGCCCCCAAGGCGCTGAAGATCGCGAAGGCGAGGATCAGCGCCACGTTACGGATCATGATGTCCCGGTTGACCGCCAACGTCTGCAGCATCGCCGCACGATCCAGAACCTCGCTCCAGGCGACTGCGAAGGGGTTCGAGCCGAGGCGGC
>DASQTM010000020.1:0-2727 GCA_035641875.1 Microvirga sp.
CTGTAGCGGCCTACGAGCTTTTCACGTGATGCGGGGAGCTTTGACTTTACGACTCCCACCCGGCGCTTCGCGCTCACCCTCCCCGCAACGGGGAGGGAAGAGCGCGCCTCATCCTGCGCTGGCCTTCCCTCCCCCGTCTCGCTCGCGTGGCGCTGCGGCGCTCGTATCAGGGCTGACACCTCTGCGTCCTGCCCGGCCTTGTGCCGGGCATCCACGCCTTTCGGGCGCTGCGTTGCTTGAAGACGGGGATGGCCGGGCTGATCCCCGGATCAAGGCCGGGCCCGGCCATGACGGAGCGGAACCCAGGTCTGCCGACGAGCATGTTCTCACTTTGTTCTTGACAGCAGATGCAAGCTTGGCTATATCGTGCTCAGTCTTGTTCCCCGAGGGGCGCGCTCGCGAGGCGTCGTTAGCTGCGGGAGCAGGGCACGGTCCTGCGCAGGGGCTCGCAACCCTTGCGACGAGAGGCCCAGGCTGTGCGCCGGGCCTGCCCGCAGCCCCAGGCCAGGCTTCCTCCAAGGAGCCCCGCCCGAGCTGACGATCGGCAGGTTCGCGTCGCCTGTCCGCCTAAAAGAACCGTGCGCGAGGGCCTCTCCGGCTCTTCATCATCACACAGCATCGAGCCGGACCGCCTCTCGCGCCACCCCTCGAGCAACCCTTCAGGCTGGAGCCAAACGGCTCCGGCCCGAAGGCGCTGGATCTTTGACATCACCGTTGCGCCGGTCCGAACCGCAGGCTCCCGCATCTTCGTCGCCCTTCACCGGGATGGGCAAGCGACGATGCCGACGCTTGATCTTTCGGGCCCGCTCCTGACAGAAGGGGCGCATGTCCTCCGCTCCCCTGGCAGCCTCCCGAATCGCACGCCTGATCCTCCAGGATTTCCGCACCTATGCGAGCTTGGATCTCGCCGTGTCGCGCCCGCTGGTCGCCCTCGTGGGCGAGAACGGGGCCGGCAAGACCAACGTGCTGGAGGCGATCTCGCTGTTCATGCCAGGCCGCGGCCTGAGGCGCGCGGAACTCGGCGACATGGCCCACGAGGGCGGACCCGGCTCGTTTGCGGTCTCCGTCACCCTCGATGCGCTCTACGGGGAGCACCGCCTCGGCACCGGGCTGGAGCCCCAGGCCGAAGGGTCCCGCGCGCCGCGGATCTGCCGCATCGACGGCCTGCCAGCCTCCTCGCCCACGGCCTTCGCCGAGTTTCTGCGCATCGTCTGGCTCACCCCCGATCTCGACGCCCTCTTCCGCGGGCCTGCCGGCGACCGCCGCCGCTTCCTCGACCGGCTGGTGCTCGCGGTCGATGCGGAGCATGGGGCGCGGGTGAACGCCCTCGAACGGGCGCTCCGCTCCCGCAACCGGGTGCTGGAGGAAACCCCCGACGACCGCCTGTGGCTCGACGCCCTGGAGCGGGAGGTGGCGGAACTCGCCATCGCGGTGGCGGCGGCGCGGCGCGAGACTGTCGAGCGGCTGGCCGCCCTGATCCTGGAGACCCGGGCGGAGGATTCCCCCTTCCCCTTCGCCACCATGAGTCTCGAAGGCGACATCGACGCCCTGGTCGCCGCCCTGCCGGCGGTCGATGCGGAGGACCGCTACCGGGCCACCTTACGCGAATCCCGGTCCCGCGACCGGGCGGCGGGCCGCACCCTGGTCGGGCCGCAGGCCTCGGACCTGCTCGTGCGCCATGGCCCTAAGGACATTCCGGCCGGCACCGCCTCCACGGGCGAGCAGAAGGCGCTGCTCATCGGCCTCGTGCTCGCCCATGCGAGGCTGGTGGCCAGCATGAGCGGCATCGCGCCTTTCGTGCTCCTCGACGAGGTCGCGGCCCATCTCGACCCGCGCCGCCGGGCAGGCCTGTTCACGGCGCTTGAGTCCCTCGGCGGCCAAGTCTGGATGACCGGGGCGGACCCCGGCCTCTTCGCCGAACTCCAGGGCCGGGCCGACCTCTTGCAGGTCTCGCCCGGCGTGATCGAACCCATCATCATTCCCTGATGGTGCCGGCCGGCCATTGCGCTATCATGCGGGCCGCAACACCCTTTTTGGTCGCTCGCCATGGATCTCGCAGGCCTCCTCGTCTTCGCCACCGCCCTCTTCATCGCCGCCGCCTCCCCCGGCCCCGGCATCGCCGCCATCGTGGCGCGGGTCCTGGGCCGCGGCACCCAAGGAGCCGTGGCCTTCAGCGCCGGCCTTGCCATCGGCGACGTGGTGTGGCTGACCTTCGCGGTCGTCGGACTGGCGGCCCTGGCGCAGGCCTTCCACGGGGTTTTCCTGGTGGTGAAATATGCGGGCGCGGCCTATCTCCTGTACATTGCCTACAAGCTCTGGACCGCACCGGCGGCGGCGCAGGAGGTAGAGGCGGACCGGAAGGCCGAGAGCCCCGCCAGGGTCTTTCTGGGCGGGTTGGCGGTGACCATGGGCAACCCCAAGGTCATGGTGTTCTACCTGGCGCTCCTGCCCACCTTGCTCGACCTCACCCGGATCACGGTTCTGGGCTACGCGGAGCTCGTGGCGGCCACTTTGGGCGTGCTGGGGGTGGTCTTTGCGGCCTATATCGTGCTCGCCGCCCGCGCCCGGCGGCTGTTCACCAGCGCCAGGGCGATCCGCATCCTCAACCGGACGACAGGCACGGTAATGGCGGGGGCTGCAGCGGCCGTGGCCGCGCGGTAGCATGCTCGCTCCAGGGATTCTCATCGCGCTGCTCCTCCTCGCCGTCATTGGGTTTGCGGCGAGGAA
>DASQTM010000021.1:0-18600 GCA_035641875.1 Microvirga sp.
GGCGCGGGCGCGGGCGCTGTCCAGTTCGAAATCGCCGGACAGGGTGGCGCGCAGCCACAATCCATCGATCATCGCCGAGATGCCGATGGCGATGGGCTCCGCGTCGCCATGAGGGACGATCTGCTTGAGGGCGTGGCGGAGGTTCGACAGCATGCGGCGCTGGTAGATGTTCTGTACGCGCTTGAAGCGGGCGGAGTGAATGACCTGGCCCCAGAACGCCAGCCACACGCTGCTGGTGCGCCGGTCGAACTCCTCGGAGGCGAGGTTCACGTCGATGATGGCCTGGATGCGATCCCTCGGGCGGCGGGCGGCGCGCAGACGCGCGGCGGCGGCCCGCCCCAGCCGCGCCGCCATGGAGCGCAGGGTCGCCTCGAGCAGGCCGTCCTTGTCGCCGAAATAATGGGCGAACAGCCCGGGGGACACGCCCGCCCGCTTGGCGATGTCGCTCAAGGTGCAGGCGGCGAACCCGACATCGGCGATGGATTCGATCGTCGCCTGGACCAACTGCCGGCGGCGAATGTCCTCCGCGTCCCGATGATCGATTGCAATGTCGGCCATCGCCCATGCTCCTGTCCCGCGCCGGCCATTGTTGCCGATGTTGAACGGCCATTCAACTCATAACGCGCGCTCATGGGAGTTTGGCTGCCAGACCTTCAAACTCCACTCGCGCGGCGCTCGTTATAGGGCACGAAAACTGACCTATTCTGCCCATTTGCTCAACTTGGAAGGCGTAAATATTGTGCGTGACAAGTTCGCCAACGTTGTATTGAATGGCAATTCAACGACACTGCAACAGCAGGCGCCAGAGAGAACTTCCGGCCTTACCCATGGGCAAGTTCCCAGGGGCAGGAGCCGTGCCTTGGAGGACATGAGATGGCTCGAATACATCTGACGACATTCGTCATCCCGCTGATGATGGGGCTGGCAGGCGCTTCGACGGCCCTCGCGGCGGAGCCCGCAAGCTGCAAGACCCCGCGCTTCGCGGATGTGGGATGGACCGACATCACGGCGACCACGGCCATCGCCGGCCGCCTGCTGGAAGGGCTCGGATACACCCCCAAAACCCAGGTGCTGTCCGTTCCGGTCACCTACACGTCCATGAAGAACAAGGACATCGACGTTTTTCTCGGCAACTGGATGCCCACCATGGAGGCCGACCGGAAGCCCTATGTGGAGGACAAGTCGGTCGACGTTCTCGGCGCGAACCTGGAAGGCGCGAAATACACCCTCGCGGTGCCGAAATATCTCTACGACCAGGGCCTGAAATCGTTCGACGACATCGCAAAGTTCGAGAAGCAGCTCGCCGGCAAGATCTACGGCATCGAGCCGGGCAACGACGGCAACCGCCTGATCATCGGAATGATCAAGGACGACAAGTTCGGCCTGAAGAAGTTCGAGATCGTCGAATCGAGCGAGCAAGGCATGTTGGCCCAGGTGGAGCGGGCGTCGAAGCGCAAGGAGCCCATCATCTTCCTCGGATGGGAGCCGCATCCGATGAATACCAAGTTCGAGCTCAAGTACCTGGCCGGCGGCGACGATGTGTTCGGCCCGAATCTGGGCGGCGCGACCATCTACACCAACACCCGCGCCGGCTACGCCTCGGAATGCCCCAATGCGGGCGCCTTCATCAAGAACCTGAAATTCTCCCTCGATCTGGAGAATACGGTGATGGGCTACATCCTGTTCGACAGCATGGAAGCCCCGAAAGCCGCCGAGAAGTGGCTCAAGGCGAACCCGAAGGCGTGGGAGCCCTGGCTCGCCGGCGTGACCACCTTCGACGGAAAGCCCGGCCTGGACGCCGTCAAGAAGAGCCTCAAGCTCTGACGAACAGCAAAAGACCCGGCGGAGCACGGACCCGATAGCCCTGCTCCGCCACACGATCTTCAGTGACGGCGCCTGATTTTCAACGGAGGCTGTTCGGCATGTATGATTGGCTGGTCGAGCACAAGATACCGCTCGGGTCCTGGGTGAAGTCCTTCGTCGACCTGCTCAACGAGCACGCGCAGGCGGTTTTCGATTTCGTCTCCCTGGTGATCGGCGCCTGGATCGACGGCCTGACCACGATCCTGGTGGCGGTTCCGCCCCTGCTGCTGATCGGCATCTTCGCGGGACTGGCCTATCTCCTGCACCGCTCCATTGGCCTTGCGGTCTTCGCGGCCCTGGCCCTGCTTCTCGTTGTCAATCTCGGTTACTGGGAGGCGACCCTCGAGACCCTGTCGCTGGTCATCTGCAGCACGATGATCTGCGTGATCATCGGCCTGCCGCTCGGCATCGCGGCGGCCCATCGGCCATGGCTTTACACGGGCCTGCGGCCGATCCTCGACCTGATGCAGACGATCCCGACCTTCGTCTATCTCATTCCGACCCTGGTGCTCTTCGGCCTCGGCACGGTGCCCGGCCTGATCTCCACGGTGATCTTCGCGCTTCCGGCGCCGATCCGCCTCACCCATCTGGGCATCTCGTCGGTGCCGGTGCAGCTCTACGAGGCCGGAAAGGCCTTCGGGGCGACCAAGCGGCAATTGCTGTTCAAGGTCGAGCTGCCCTATGCGCTGCCGACGATCATGGCCGGCATCACGCAATGCATCATGCTCAGCCTGTCCATGGTGGTGATCGCCGCCCTGGTGGGAGCGGACGGGCTCGGCAAGCCGGTGGTGCGGGCGCTCAACACCGTGAACATCTCCATGGGCTTCGAGGCGGGCGCCGCCATCGTGGTGCTGGCCATCGTGCTGGATCGTGTCTTCAAGACGCCCCAGCGCCTCGAGCGGAGGACCTGATCCATGGCAGTCGTCGAATTCCGCAACGTCGACATCATCTTCGGAAGCCGCCGGAAGGCCGCCCTGCAGATGGTCGACGAGGGTGCAAGCCGCGACGAGATCATCGCCAAGACCGGCTGCGTTCTCGGCGCGGCCGGCGTGAATCTCGCCATCGAGCGCGGGGAGATCTGCGTTCTCATGGGCCTGTCCGGCTCCGGCAAGTCGACCCTGCTGCGCGCCGTCAACCGGCTCAACGAGGTGGCCCGCGGCGAGGTGCTGGTGTCCCACGACGGCAAGCCGGTCGACGTGGCGCGGTGCAACGAGCGGACGCTCCGGGACATCCGGACCCGCACGGTCTCCATGGTGTTCCAGCAGTTCGGGCTTCTGCCCTGGCGCACGGTGCGGGAGAACGCCGGCTTCGGCCTGGAGATCAGGGGCATTTCGCCGGCCGAGAGAAAGCGCATCGTCGACGAGAAGCTCGACATGGTCGGGCTGACCCAATGGGCCGACAAGTTCGTGTACGAGCTCTCGGGCGGCATGCAGCAGCGCGTGGGGCTGGCCCGGGCCTTCGCCACGGACGCCGACATCCTGCTCATGGACGAGCCGTTCTCGGCGCTCGATCCCCTGATCCGCGAGAAGCTCCAGGACGAGCTCCTCGACCTGCAAAGGCGGATCCAGAAGACCATCGTGTTCGTCAGCCACGACCTCGACGAGGCCCTGAAGATCGGCAACCGCATCGCCATCATGGAGGGCGGTCGCATCGTCCAGGCAGGAACCGATGAGGACATTCTCCTGAGCCCCGCCAACGATTACGTGGCCGAGTTCGTCAAGCACATGAACCCGCTCAACGTCTTACGCGGAACGGCCGTGATGACGCCCGCGCAGCGGATCCGGCGCGACTCCGACGCCATCATCCTCGATCCCGAGGGGCGGGTGCGGGTGCGGGTCGACGCCGCTGACCGGCCGATTGGCGTGCAGGTCGACGGGCGCGAGGGCACCCTGGGAATCGTCGACGGCGATCTCGCCGCGCTCCAGGCTCCCTGCGACGTGATCGTGGCCCCCGCCCATCTCAAGCTGCACGCCGCCGTCGCCCTGAAACGCCAGTCGAGCCACGCGATCCTGCTGGTCGATCAGCTCGGGCGGCTGGCCGGCCTGTGCGGCAACGCCGAGATCTACCGGGGATTGGTGCAGCGCGGGCGCTCGCACGATCAGCGGCCCGGATAGGCAGGGGCGCCCGCAAGAGTGAGATCGGGGCTTTTGGACATGTCGGCGGTCGATCCTCTTTTGGCGCGAGGCAGACCCACAGCGACGGGTCGTCTAAACGCCGTCCAGGCGGCTGCCTCCCCATCGTCTCGATGCCGTTGTGAAGAAAGGCCCGCCGAACATCCGCTCTCCGGCACTTGCCTCTTGCGAGATTATAAAGTTTCTGAAAGTTTACAGAATAGTCGACTAAATACCCGCTTACACAAGAATGACATGCGGATTTTATATGCGCTATGATGCGGGCCTTGGCGGCTTTGCACAAAACAGAGGGCAGGAATATGCGTAGCACTTGGAAGAAACTCACGAGCGTCTCGGCTGTGGCGCTCATGGTGACGACGAACGTGGCGTTCGCACAGCAATCCATGGAAAGCCTCATCGCCGCCGCGAAGGCGGAGGGACAGCTCACCACCATCGCGCTGCCGCACGATTGGTGCGGCTACGGCGAACTCATCAAGAGCTTCAAGGCAAAGTACGGCATCAACGTCAACGAACTCAATCCCGATGCCGGCTCCGGCGACGAGATCGAGGCAATCAAGGCCAACAAGGGCAACAAGGGCCCGCAGGCTCCGGACGTGATCGACGTCGGACTCTCCTTCGGCCCGTCGGCCAAGAAGGAAGGCCTGCTGCAGCCCTACAAGGTCAGCACCTGGGCGTCGATCCCGGATGGTCAGAAGGATGCGGAGGGCTACTGGTACGGCGATTATTACGGCGTTCTCGCCTTCGAGGTGAACAAGGATATCATCAAGAACGTGCCCCAGGATTGGGCCGATCTCCTCAAGCCCGAGTACAAGAACTCGGTGGCTCTCGCGGGCGATCCGCGCACGTCGAGCCAGGCGATCCAGGGCGTCTATGCGGCCGGCCTGTCCAGGGCGAACGGCGACGCCAGCAAGGCCGCCGAGGCGGGCCTCCAGTTCTTCTCCGAGCTGAACAAGAACGGCAACTTCGTGCCGGTGATCGGCAAGGCGGCCTCCATCGCCCAGGGCGCAACCCCGATCATCATCCGCTGGGACTATAACGCGCTCTCCGACCGGGACACCCTCAAGGGCAATCCGGCCATCGACGTGGTGGTGCCGAAGACCGGCGTGGTCGCGGGCGTCTACGTGCAGGCCATCAGCGCCTTCGCGCCGCACCCGAACGCCGCCAAACTGTGGATGGAGCACCTCTACTCCGACGAGGGTCAGCTGGCTTGGCTGAAGGGCTATTGCCACCCGATCCGCTTCCAGGATCTCGCCAAGAACAACAAGATCCCGGCGGACCTCCTCGCCAAGCTGCCTCCGGCGGCCTCTTATGAGAAGGCGGTATTCCCCAGCCTAGATGAGCAGAACGCCTCCAAGACCGCCATCACCGGTCAATGGGACAAGGTGGTCGGAGCCAACGTGAAGTAATTCACGGGATCCCCGCATAACGCGCAGCACCGGCTCCAGGCGAGCCGGCGCTGTGCCACTGAAAAGACCGTAAAGGCAACGCGAGCCAAGACCCGACGCATGACGCAGGCCCATGAAATCGCTCCTCTCCCGATGGTCGCCCCGCGGCCGCCGCTGAGCGTACCCGTCTGGAAGTGGCTCGGCGTCACGCCGTTCCTCCTGTTTTCGCTGCTGTTCCTGATCCTGCCGACCGCTTATCTGGTGGTTGGAGCCTTCCAGGATCCGGAGGGGCATTTCACCCTCGAGAACATCGCCAATCTCTCGCAGCCATCCATCGTCAGCGCCTATGCCATCAGCCTTCAGGTAAGCACGGCCTCCGCGCTCGGAGGCGCGATCATCGGCTCGCTTCTGGCGGCGGCCGTGGTGTTCGGCGGCCTGCCCCGATGGATCCGTCCGACCGTGGTGACCTTTTCGGGCGTGGCCTCCAACTTCGCCGGCATTCCGCTCGCCTTCGCGTTCCTGGCGACCCTCGGGCGAATGGGCCTGGTCACGACCCTGCTGATCTACCTCTTCGATTTCAACATCTACGGCGCGGGCTTCAATCTTCTCAGCTTCTGGGGCCTGGTGATCACCTACCTGTATTTCCAGATCCCGCTGATGATCCTGATCATGCTTCCGGCCCTGGACGGCTTGAAGCGGGAATGGCGCGAGGCCTCGGAGATCCTCGGCGCGAGCAAGTGGCAGTACTGGTCCCGCGTCGCCTTCCCGATCATCTGGCCGAGCCTTCTCGGCAGCACGCTCCTTCTCTTCGCCAACGCCTTCGGGGCCATCGCCACGGCCTACGGCCTCACCGGCTCCTCCCTGAACATCGTGCCGATCCTGCTCTACGCGCAGATCCGCGGCGACGTTCTGCATAACCCCAATCTCGGCTACGCGCTGGCCCTCGGCATGATCGTGATCACCGGCCTGTCGAACCTCGCCTATATCTGGCTGCGCCGCCGCAGCGAGAGGTGGATGCGATGAAGCAATCCAAACTCGGCGCCTGGCTCGCCTTCGCGTTCGGCGCCCTCTACTTCCTGGTGCCTCTCATCGCGACCTTCGAGTTCGCCATGCGGATCCGGCGCGGGCAATACACCTTCGACGCGTTCACCATCGTTCTCACCGATCCGCGCTTCCAGGCCACCTTCAGCTATTCGACCATGATCGCGCTCGCCACCATCGTGGTGGGCACCTTGCTCGTGGTCCCCACCGCCTATTGGGTGCGCCTGCGCCTGCCGCAGCTGCGGCCGGTGGTCGAGTTCATCACCCTGCTTCCCCTGGTCATTCCGGCCATCGTCATCGTGTTCGGCTATCTGAGGATGTACAACTCGTCCTCGTTTCTGCCCCTGACCGACACGGACATGGGAACCAACATCCTCCTGACCTTCGGCTACGCGACGCTGGCGCTGCCCTACATGTACCGCTCGGTCGATGCGGGCCTGCAGGCCATCGATATCCACTCCCTTACGGAAGCGGCCGAGAACCTTGGCGCGCGCTGGCCGACGATCCTGTTCCGCATCATCCTGCCCAACATTCGGGTCGCGGTGCTGAGCGGCGCGCTCATCACTTTCGCCATCGTCATCGGCGAGTTCACTGTGGCGAGCCTTCTGAACCGCCCGGCCTTCGGGCCCTATCTCCAGCTCATCGGCGCCAACCGGGCCTATGAGCCTGCGGCGCTCGCCATCATCGCTTTTGCCATCACCTGGGCCTGCATGGGCCTGATCCAGATCTTTGCGCGACAGGCGCCGGGCGCACGAGCCGCCCGGTGATGTCGCCCCAAGGGCAATGTCATGTTTCTTGAAATCAGCAACCTGCGTAAATCCTTCGGCACCTACCATGCCGTTCAGCATTTCGAGATGAAGATCGACAAGGGCGAGTTCATCTCGTTCCTCGGCCCCTCCGGATGCGGCAAGACCACGACGCTTCGCATGATCGCGGGCTTCGAGACGCCCACCACGGGCTCGATCCGGGTCAACAGCCAGGACATCACGGGCTTGCGTCCCAACCAGCGCAAGATCGGCATGGTGTTTCAATCCTATGCGCTCTTCCCCAACATGACGGTGGCCGACAATGTCGCGTTCGGGCTCAAGGTGGCGAAGAAGCCCGCCGACGAGGTGGCGCAGCGGGTGAAGGAGATGCTCACGCTCATCGGCCTGCCGCAGCTCGGCGACCGCTATCCGTTCCAGCTCTCCGGCGGCCAGCAGCAGCGCGTGGCGCTCGCCCGGGCGCTGGCTCCCAAGCCTCAGGTGCTGCTCCTCGACGAGCCGCTCTCGGCGCTGGACGCCAAGATCCGCGTGTCCCTGCGGGAGGAAATCCGCGCCGTGCAGCGGGAGCTCGGCATCACCACCGTCTACGTGACCCACGACCAGGAGGAAGCCCTCTCCATGTCGGACCGGATCGTCGTGATGAACGAGGGCAGGGTCGAGCAGATGGGCACCCCGTTCGAGATCTATAATCGGCCCCGGACCCGCTTCGTGGCGTCCTTCGTCGGCACCTTGAACATCCTGAAGGCGACGGTGGTCGATGCTGCAACGGGGCGCGTCTCGGTCGACGGCCAGGATCTCGTCGTGGCGACGGGCCTTGCGGGCGCGAGAAGCGGCGAGGCGTGTTCCCTGGCCCTGCGGCCAGAGGCCGTCCTGCTCGGCCAGCAGGGAGGTGACCGCAACCAGCTGAACGGCACCATCGGGGAGGTGAGCTTCCTCGGATCGGTGGTGCGCATCCGCGTGAGGATCCAGGAGAACATCATCTCCATGGACACGTTCAACAATCCCGGCATGAGCCTGCCGGAGCGCGGCCAGCCGGTCACCGTGAGCTTCTCCAGGGACGATCTGCTCGTGCTCGACGAGAGCGCCGGCAAGGCCGCGTAAAACGCCTCAGCCCGGAAGCCGCAGGGCCGCGGCTCCCAGGGCGATGACGATTCCGGCCGCCATCCGCGGAAGCCCGACGCGCTCCTTCAGGAAGCCGGCGGAGATCAGCATCCCGAACAGGATCGACGTCTCGCGCAGGGCCGCCGTGGTGGCGACCGGCGCGCGGGTCATGGCCCAGAGCGCAAGCCCGTAGGAGGCAAGCGTGCAGAACCCGCCCCCGAGCCCGACCATCCAGCGGATCTTGAAGTAGCCCGCGAGGGCGGCCGGGCGGTTCCACGCGGTCCAGGCGAGCAGGGGAACCGCAGTGAGCAGCGACAGCCACAGGGTATAGGCGACCGACTGCCCGGAGAGCCGCGCCCCGACCCCGTCCACCAGGGTGTAGCTTGCGATGATCGCGGCGTTGCCGAGGGCGAAGGCCGTCGGGGCGAGGCTGGGAGCGGACCGCCGGTACAGCAGGGTGAGCGCCAGCACCCCTGCGCTGATCGACAGGATGCCGATCCAGGCCCGCGCGGTCAGGTGCTCGCCGATGAGCAGGCTGCTGGCCGAGGCCACGAGAAGCACCGCCGTTCCGCGCATGAGCGGATAGGCGTAGCTCATGTCGCCGGTCCGGTAGGCCGCGGCCACGAGCAGAAAATAGATCAGTTGCAGCACGCTCGACATGAGCAGGTACGGGATGCTCTCAGGGGCGGGCAGGGGAAGGAACGGCAGCCCCGCGGCCGCGATGACGCCCGCGCCTCCCGCGACCAGAACCGTGTCGAGAAACTTGTCCCGCCCCGACTTGATGGCGGCGTTCCAGCTCGCGTGAAGGAGCGCGCCGAGCAGCACCGCAAGGAGGGCGTCATTGGGCATGGAAGGACTGGCGCGCCAGGAAAGGAGAGGAGCCGGCAAAGGAATCGTCGGGCGAGGAGCCCGATGATGAGAATGCGCCAGCCGCCGTCAGGAGCGCAAGGTGAGTTTGCGGCGGCGACGGGAGCATTTTCAAAGAACGGGATCCGGTTCGTCGAAAAAGCGGCGCAGCAAAGACGGGAGCTGCCTTCATGGAAGTGGAAACAGCTCTAGCCGAACGCAAGGGCAGAATCTAAGGTCCCTCCGAACCTCTCCCGACCGACACGAGACAATGACCGTCACATCTGCCTCTCCAAGCGTCCTGCACGAGAAATGCGCCGGCATTCGCGGCCTGCTGTTCGACAAGGACGGCACCCTGCTGGACTACGATGCGAGCTGGCGGCGGGCGAACTACCGCGCCGCAGACTTCGCCGCCAAAGGCGACCCAGCGCTGGCGCAGAGCCTCCTCGAACTTGCGGGAGTGGACACGGCCACGGGCGTTGCGGCCGCCGACAGCATCATGAGCGCCGGAACGGCGGTGATCATCGCCGAGGCGTGGGTCCGGGGCGGGGCGCCCTTCGACCGGGACAGCCTTGCCCGCGCCCTGGACGGAATATTCCGCGATGCGATCGCCGACATGGTTCCGGTGACCGACCTGCCGGTTCTCTTCGCCTGGTTCAGGGCGCGGGGCTTCAAGCTCGGCATCGCCAGCAGCGACACCGAGGACGCCGTCTGGGCCGTTGCCCGCGCAGTCGGCATCGTCGACCACCTCGATTTCGTCGCCGGCTACGACAGCGGCCACGGGGTCAAGCCCGATCCTGCGGTCCTGATCGCGTTCTGCGAGGCGACCGGCCTGAGGCCGCAGCAGGTCGCCATGATCGGCGACAACGCCCACGACGTAGGGATGGGGCGCGCCGCCCGCGCGGGCCTGACCATCGGCGTGCTGACGGGCAGCGGAACCCGCGAAACCCTCTCGCCCCTGAGCGACCTCTGCCTCGACAGCATCAGCGACATGAAGGGGCTGTTCGGCGAAGCCCGTCGGTGATGGCGGCGAGCCGCTTCCTGCGCCTGGAGCATCTTTCATCGGAGCGGCTGCAATCCGCCGTTCAACAACAGGGCACGGCAGGGGCAGGCGATGATGCGGCGGAACGGCAAAGCAGCTCTCGCCCGCCATGCCCCGCCTTCTGCGAGCCGTGGAGCGAACCTGTGAACCATCTCTATCTGATCGTGGCGATCTGCGCCGAGGTGGCCGGAACCACCGCCTTGAAGGCCTCCGAAGGCTTCACCCGCCTCGCGCCCTCCGCCATCGTGGTCGTCACATACGGGATCGCGTTCTTCTTCCTCGCCCTGACCCTGCGCACCATCCCGGTGGGCGTCGCCTATGCGATCTGGTCCGGCTGCGGGATCGTGCTGATCTCCCTCATCGGCTGGGTCTTCTACCGGCAGAACCTGGACTGGCCCGCCATCGCCGGCATCACCCTCATCCTCGCCGGAGTGGTGCTCATCAACCTGTTCTCCAAGACCGCCGGGAAGTAGGCGCCTGACCCAGGTTCAGCGCAGCGGCGAAAGGCAGCCGCGAATCCGAACGCCGGCCACGACAGGCGAGGTCAGGCCGGTTCCGGAGCGCTGGCAGGTGTCTTCACTTCGAGCACTCTTGACAGGCCGCAAGCCTATCTTGTCGTGTTAAGTCGTTTGAGACCTGCCGTAATCCCGTTGCTCAGGAGGGCAATGATGGATGCTCGGTCATGCTTGAGACGAAGCTGAA
The DNA here is from genome assembly GCA_035641875.1 of Microvirga sp. Classification (GTDB taxonomy): domain Bacteria; phylum Pseudomonadota; class Alphaproteobacteria; order Rhizobiales; family Beijerinckiaceae; genus Microvirga. Next base: position 10,877 of record DASQTM010000021.1, read on the forward strand.
TCAGGGTTGGCGGGAGATGAAGGTGGCGATGTTTTGGCGCCTGTTGGCTGGATGTGCAGTAGTCTTGAGCACCGGGCCTGCGATGGCCGACATCATCGTCGATCAGGCTATGATCACAGCCGGCGAGTTGCGCGTGGTCGGGCGTCTGACGCGACCGAGGCAGACCTCCGTCACCCTCGACGGGAATCATCAGACCAGAAGCGAGGCGAATGGGCGATTCGCGTTCCGGCTCACCTACCACCCGGCGAATTGCATTGTCACGCTACAGGCGGACGAGGAGCGGCGGGAGGCGGTGGTGGGCTTCTGCGGCCAGCGGGGACCGGAAGGGCAGAGAAGCGAGGCGAGCGCCGCTGCCGAGCAGCCTGCCGCCGGCCCGCCGGGGGCCGCGGGCCCGCCGGGGGCTCCCGGACCGCAGGGACCACAGGGGCCGCAGGGATTGCAAGGACCTCCCGGACCGCAGGGCGAACCCGGCTCGCCCGGACCTGTCGGGCCTCAGGGGCCCACCGGGGCCGATGGCGCTGCGGGACCGCCCGGCCCTCCGGGGCCGCAAGGTCCCCCCGGACCGCAGGGACCTCCCGGACCTGCAAGCGAGACTGCTTCCGGCCAGCCTGGGCCGGCCGGGCCCGAAGGTCCCGCGGGTCCTCCCGGCCCACCCGGGCCCCAGGGGCCGCAGGGGGTTGCGGGCCATCAGGGTCCGCAGGGGCCTCAGGGCGCGCCGGGGCCTCGTGGGGAGACGGGGGCGGCCGGCTTGCCGGGCCCGCCCGGTCCCGCCGGCCCCGAGGGAAGGCCGGGCGCCGACGGCATCGCCGGTCCTGCAGGGCCGGCCGGTCCAGCGGGACCTCCGGGAGCTGCCGGACTGGCAGGACCGCCCGGTCCGCCCGGCCCCATGGGTCCGGAGGGCAAGCCTGCCACCGCCGCATCGATCCTGCGCGTGCTGGTCCAGCAATGCGCGTCCGGAGGCCGCTGCGTCGCGCGCTGCAACGACGATGAATATCCGATCAACGGCACATGCAACCGCGGCGACCGGCTCGATATGGACGAGAGCAGCATCTATTGCTTCTCGACCGATGAGAACGCCAGCGCCATGCGCGCCCGGGCGATCTGCGCAAAGAAGTAAGCGGGCGTCGCGAAAAAGGGCTTGCGCGCCGGGCGCAAGCCCTTGTCGTTTGTCAAAGCCCTTCGAAGGCGCAGGGCTGCGAGCCGCCCTGGCTTACTCGCCTGCGAGGATCCTCTCGGATTCTTTCGACGACGGCATCAGATGCTCGATGGATACCCAATCGGTGCAGGCTCTGAGAATCGGCGCAAGATAAGCCCGGTTGCCTTCGATCTCGACGACGCGGCAGGAATAAGCCCTGCGATCCCCCGGAGGGCGGTAGATCACGGTTGCGCCCGGCTTGAGGTCCTCGTCTCCCTCTTCGAAGGGTGCCAGGAAGTCGTTCGCCGGACCTCTTTCGCTCATCCGTCTATCCTGCGCGATGGCGGCCAGCTTGCTGGCGTGCAGCCGCTCGAGGGCCGCAATGGCGACGCGGGCCCGATCGCGGTAGCGTTCGGTCACGACTCGCATCAGGGAGTCTTCCTGGCGTCCCGGATACCAGGCAATGCCGCCGACTTTGGCGAGCTCCTCGGCGACGACTTCGACTTCCTCTTCGGTCATGGGCGATACTCCTTCGGGCTTGCAGGTCCGTCCCGATCCTGATGAAGCCATCGCAGGATCCGGTTTTCCGAGTTTGCCCCGAGGCATTCTTGTGCTCCGGCTCCGCGCTTTCATGCGCCGTGGTCGCCGGTCTTTATCAGTTAGAGAGGCTGCAGATCTGAAATGCGCTTCTGAAGAATGGCGAGTTGCCGGATGTAGGGCATCCGCCGTTCGTGATGCAGGGCTTTGAGCCTGTCGAGAAGCCGGGTCTTCGTCGGGAGATCCAGCGTGTTCCGATCGATCTTTTCGCGCTCGCATTCGTATTCGAAATCGATATCGGCCAAAGCCGACAGAAGCGTCTGGATGAGCGGCTGCAGATTGGGTGAATACATCCTTGCGAAGGACGACCCTCGCCCGGGGTAGGGGTTCTGGAATCCGGTATTCTTCATGTATCCCCTCGCAGTAACCTTACGTAAGTACTCACGACGATACCGGCGAAGGCGAATCGCGTCTGTTGGGAACCCGACAGAAGGTTTAAAAACATTTAACCTTTGTTATCCGGGATAACCATCATTCGGGCGCAGCAACAGGGGTTCGAGGCAGGCGACGGCAGGTTCGATCAGCCCTTTTCCTCAACGGGCGGCAGCAGGCGCTCGAAGCTCTGGCGGATGACCTCATAACATTCGCAGGCCGTTTCCTCGATGGCCGCCTGATCGGTGATCGTGATGACGCCTCTTCCCTGCCGGATCAGGCCGGACATCTGTAGTGACCGGGTGATGCTGCTGACCGTGGAGCGCTGTACGCCCAGCATCTCGGCAAGCAGCTCATGGGTCAGAGGCAGCGTATCCTGATCCATGCGGTCGCGCGTGCTCAGGATCCACCGGCAGCAGCGCGCCTCGACGCTGTGGACCGCGTTGCAGGCGACGGATTGTAGAGATTGCGCCAGCATGGCCTCCGTGAAACGCAGAAGCAGGTGTCGGACTTTGGGACGCGCGCCGATTGTCTGGTGCAGCCGCTCGATGGATATGCGCGATGCGGTGCCGGCGACCTGCACGATGTACTGGCCGAAGGACCGGCGGGAAATCAGCGCGCTGACGAAGCCGAGCGCCGATTCACGTCCGAACACGGCCACTTCCACGGAGCCGCCGTCCTTCAGGACGGTGACGAGGGACACGAAGGTGTTGTGAGGGAAGTAGGTGTATCCGATGGCGTCGCCGGCCTTGTAGATCACCTTGCCCTTGGGCAGGTCCACCATTTCGAGGTGCGGCTCGAGCCACGCGAAATCCTCTGGCTCCAGAGCGGAGAGGAGTCGGTTGGCGCGATGACCGATCGCCTTAGCCCCGTTCTTCATGGCAAGGTATCACCACCTGATGCCGTTCCTTGGGCCCTGGACAGGAACGGCTGTCCATCCAGACCCTAGCACAACTTAAGGGGGCGGCCTCTCCTTTCTTGCTATTTTCCGGCGCTTTTCTGAGAATAAATCCATAAAGGATGAAAGTTTTGCTTGAGCGCCCAGGAGATGAGGCGCCGCCTTTTCTTCTCCCTTTCCTGGACAGCGGAGCGGGCTGGGTTGAGCCGAACGCATGTCCCTTGCGCCGGGAATGACGCGAAGGCCGTTTACCCTTGGGGGCAGATGTCGCAGCATGGCGGCAAAGCCAATGAGCCTCTTCCTCAGGAGACCTTTGAATTGAGCGCGCCATCCTCTTCCCCCGGTCAAGGGCGGGATCTTCCTGCGGACATGGCCGATTGGTCCGGACCGGAGCTTCTCGAAGCCTATGGCCGCAGGCAGGTTTCGCCTGTCGAGGTCATGAGAGCCGTCATCGTGCGAATCGAGGCCTATGAGCCCCGCCTTCAGGCTCTCTACGCCTACGACCCGGACGCGGCCCTGCGCGCCGCAAGGGCGTCCGAGGAGCGCTGGATGCGGGGGGAGCCAAAGCCCCTCGACGGCATCCCGGCGACGATCAAGGAGAACATCGCCACGAAAGGCACGCCCGTGCCGCTCGGCACGGCGGCGCGCCCGCTCGTTCCCGCGGCGGAGGACGCGCCGCCCGCCGCCCGCCTGCGCGAGGACGGCGCGGTCATTCTGGCCAAGACCACCATGCCGGATTACGGCATGCTGTCGTCTGGCCTTTCAAGCTTCCATCCCCTGACGCGAAACCCGTGGGACCTGTCCAAGAACCCCGGCGGCAGCTCGGCCGGGGCAGGGGCGGCAGCGGCGGCAGGCTACGGGCCGTTCCACATCGGCACCGATATCGGCGGCTCGATCCGCCTGCCGGCCGCCTGGTGCGGCGTGTTCGGACTCAAACCCAGCTTCGGCCGCATCCCCATCGACCCGACCTATTACGGGCGCGTGGCGGGCCCGATGGCGCGGAGCGTGCGCGACGCCGCCCTGATGATGCGAAGCCTGTCGCGGCCCGACTCGCGCGACCCCATGAGCCTGCCGCACCAGGATCTGCCCTGGCTCGATCTGGCCATCGGCATCAGGGGTCTGAGGATCGGCGTGATGATGGAGGCGGGCGTCGGCATGAGCCTCGACCCGGATATCCGCGCCGCCGTGGACAAGGCCGCGAAGGCCTTCGCCGACGCCGGCGCGGTGGTCGAGGAAGCTCCACCCTTCATCACCCGCGAGATGCTGGACGGTCTCGACGATTTCTGGCGGCAGCGGGCCTGGATGGATATCGGCGCGCTCGCCGACGAGGAGCGCGCCCGGGTGCTGCCCTACATCCGTCAGTGGGCGGAGGGCGGCAGGGCCCTGACGGGCGCGCAGGTCTACAGCGGCATGAACCAGATGATGACGATGCGCCATGCGGCCGTCGCCGCGACCGGGCGCTTCGATTTCGTGATCTCGCCGGTGGCTCCCTGCGTGGCCTATCCGGCCGAACTCGCATCCCCGATCCACGACCCGGAGGAGCCGTTCGAGCATATCGGCTACACGGTCGCCTTCAACATGTCGGACCAGCCGGCCGCGTCGGTCAATGCGGGCTTCACGAAAGCAGGACTTCCCATCGGCCTGCAGATCGTCGGGCGACGGTTCGACGATGTGGGCGTGCTGCGCCTCGCGCAGGCCTGGGAGGAGATGTGCCCGGACCGGCGGCCCTGGCCGAGGTTTTAGCGGGGTTCGCCCGGATGGATTGCCTTCCTGGCAGGCTGACGCCCGCTACCCCTTCGCTCCGGCCGATCCGGTTCGAAGAACCGGCAGAATGACACTGAGGTTGTGACTGGATATCATCCTGCCGGTCCTACGGACCGGACCGGCGAGTGCAGCGAGGGAAGGGGATCGACCGGTTCACCCGGGGAACGTCTCAATGTCCATGACAGGGTTTTCCGCTGGTCCTCAGGCTGGTAGACAGCCCTCATGACGTACAAGGTCGCCGCCCTCTACAGGTTCGTGTCCCTGCCCGATTTCCGCGATCTGCGGGAGCCGCTCCATCGCCTCTGCGTGGGTCTCGGGATCAAAGGCACGCTGCTTCTCGCGCAAGAAGGGATCAACGGCACCGTGGCCGGGAGTCCCGAGGCCGTCGACGCCCTGGTGGCGGAGCTGCGCGACGGGCCCCTGTTCGGCGGGCGTCTCGACGATCTGGAGCTGAAGTTCTCCACCGCGTCCGGGATGCCGTTCGGGCGCATGAAGGTGCGGCTCAAGAAGGAGATCGTGACGCTGGGCGATCCAGGGGTCGATCCCAACCGGCTCAAGGGAGCCTATGTGTCCGCGGCGGGGTGGAACGCGCTGCTCGACACGCCGGGCCTCGTGCTGCTCGACACGCGCAACGCCTTCGAGGTCGAGATGGGCACCTTCGAGGGCGCGATCGATCCAGGGATCAGCCGCTTCGGTGAGTTCAAGGAGTTCGTGCGGCGCGAGCTCGACCCGAAGACCCACAGGAAGGTCGCCATGTTCTGCACCGGCGGCATCCGCTGCGAGAAGGCCAGCTCCTACATGCTCGCGCAGGGCTTCGAGGAGGTCTACCACCTCAAGGGCGGCATCCTCAAATATCTGGAGGAGGTTCCGGAGGCCGAGAGCCGGTGGCGGGGCGGGTGTTTCGTGTTCGACGAGCGCGTTGCCCTCGGCCACGGACTCGTCGAGCGCCCGGGCGATCCGGACCCGCTGAGGGATGGGCCATCCGATGAGTGACGGCGACCACGTGAACGCCCGCATCGACGCCCTCGAAATGCGCGTCGCCTATCAGGATCAGGTGATCGAGGACCTGAACCAGGCGATCATCGACCAGTGGAAGCAGATCGACGGCCTCAAGCGTCAGCTCGCCGAGATCCTGGACCGCGTCCAGGACGTCGAGGACGGCTCGACCGCCGCGCCGGAGCGCCCGCCGCCGCATTATTAGCCGATGGCGCGTCTCAATGCAGCCGGAACTCCCCCTTCACCGTTCTCATCTCGGCGGGCCTGATGAGCCGCGCATGGGCCACGGTGACCGAGTGCAGCGGGCCGTCCAGCTTCTCCTCCCAGAAGGCGAGAAACTTGGTCAGGATGGGAAAATCCGGATAAAGGTCATACTCCTGCCAGACATATTCCTGCACCAGGGAACGGTGGTCGGGAATGCGGTAGAGGATCTGCGCGGTGGTGAGACCGTAGCCCTCAAGCTGGCGGATGAAATCCGGCGAGACTGTCATGGGAGCCCCCTTATGCTTTGCCACACCCCAAGTGAAGCAAAAGCCCGAAGGCGGGGCAAGGGAGAAGCGGCATTAGCCCAATAGTTCCAGTCTGTTAGCAGCATGCAAGCTTGGCTGCTAGCAGGCGGCGTCGGGTGGTTCTGGCGCTCCCCTCAAGAGAGTGCCAAAAAAATTTTCAGGACCCTCTTGAACGGCAAAGCTTATCCACCCAAATTGTCGACCGCGTGGGGGCCATGAGGGCCCTGCGCGAGAGGTTAATGCACTGAAATCATTGGAGGAAGCTTCATGAAGTTCCGTCCTTTGCATGACCGGGTCCTGGTCCGGCGGATCGATGCGGAAGAGAAGACGGCGGGGGGCATCATCATCCCCGACACCGCCAAGGAGAAGCCCCAGCAGGGCCAGGTGATCGCGGTCGGCCCCGGCGCCCGCAACGAGGCGGGCCAGCTCGTCCCCCTCGACGTTCAGACCGGCGACACCGTGCTGTTCGGCAAGTGGTCCGGCACGGAGGTGAAGATCGACGGCGAGGATCTCCTCATCATGAAGGAGAGCGACATCATGGGCGTGGTCGAGCAGGCTGCCGCTCACAAGAAGGCCGCGTAGGCCAATTCCCAGAGTCACCTATCGTTACGTCTCAAGGAGTGACGAAACATGGCTGCTAAAGACGTCAAATTTTCTTCCGACGCTCGCGACAGGATGCTGCGCGGCGTCGACATCCTCGCCGACGCGGTGAAGGTCACCCTAGGTCCCAAGGGCCGCAACGTGGTCATCGAGAAGAGCTTCGGGGCTCCGCGCATCACCAAGGACGGCGTCACCGTCGCCAAGGAGATCGAGCTTTCCGACAAGTTCGAGAACATGGGCGCCCAGATGGTGCGCGAAGTGGCCTCGAAGCAGAACGACCACGCCGGTGACGGCACCACGACGGCGACGGTCCTGGCTCAGGCGATCGTCAAGGAAGGCGCCAAGGCGGTTGCGGCCGGCATGAACCCCATGGACCTCAAGCGCGGCATCGACATGGCGGTGGAGGCCGTGGTGGCGGACCTCAGGAAGAACGCCAAGAAGGTCACCTCCAACGACGAGATCGCCCAGGTGGGCACCATCTCGGCCAACGGCGACGCGGAAGTCGGCCGCATGCTGGCGGAGGCCATGCAGAAGGTGGGCAACGAGGGCGTGATCACGGTCGAGGAGGCCAAGTCCCTCGAAACCGAGCTCGACGTGGTCGAGGGCATGCAGTTCGACCGCGGCTACCTCTCCCCGTACTTCATCACCAATGCGGAGAAGATGCGGGTCGAACTGGAGGATCCCTATATCCTCATCAACGAGAAGAAGCTTTCCGGCCTTCAGGAACTGCTTCCCTTGCTGGAATCGGTTGTTCAGTCGGGCAAGCCGCTCCTGATCATCGCCGAGGACGTCGAGGGCGAGGCGCTCGCCACGCTCGTCGTCAACAAGCTGCGCGGCGGCCTCAAGGTCGCGG
>DASQTM010000022.1:0-7057 GCA_035641875.1 Microvirga sp.
TCGAGGCGGGCGAGAGCCGCATGACCGGCTTCGTGTTCAAGATCCAGGCCAACATGGACCCGAACCACCGGGACCGCATCGCCTTCATGCGTATCTGCTCCGGCAGGCTTCAGCGCGGCATGAAGGCGAAGCTCGTGCGCACGGGCAAGCCCATGAGCCTGAACACGCCCCAGTTCTTCTTTGCCCAGGACCGGGCCATTGCGGACGAGGCATGGGCCGGCGACGTGGTGGGCATCCCGAACCACGGCACCCTTCGCATCGGCGACACCCTCACCGAGGGCGAGGACATCGTCTTCCGCGGCGTGCCGAGCTTTGCGCCGGAAATCCTGCGCCGCATCAAGCTGCAGGACGCCATGAAGGCCAAGAAGCTGCGCGAGGCGCTGCAGCAGATGGCCGAGGAGGGCGTTGTCCAGCTCTTCGTGCCGCAGGACGGGTCGGCCGCCATCGTGGGCGTGGTGGGAGCGTTGCAGCTCGACGTGCTGAAGGAGCGCCTGAGTGCCGAATACGGCCTGCCGATCGGTTACGAGCCGACGCGCTTTTCCATCTGCCGCTGGATCGCGGCGGACGACCGGGTCGAGCTCGACCGCTTCGTCGACAGCCACCTGTCCTCCATGGCGCGCGATCTCGACGGCGCGCCCGTGTTCATGGCGGCGAACAGCTTCAACCTGCAATACGAGATGGACCGCTACAAGGCGATCAAGTTCTCGGACGTGAAGGATTATCAGAAGAAGGCCGCTTGACCCCTCGGGGCCGTCCGGTCTCCAGTCTCAGGAGGCGATGAGATCGAGGGGCAGCCGGATGCACACGCGCAGGCCCTCCCTTTGCCAGTCATAGTCGATGTCGCCGCCCAGCTGGCCGGTCACGCTCTTGCGAACCAGCTGGGAGCCGAATCCCTGCTTCTCCGGGGTGGCTTCGATGGGCGGGCCGTTCTCCTCCCGCCAGACCAGGGCCAGGGTCCCGTCGCCACAGGTCCATTCGATCCGCAGGTGTCCCTCATGCACGGACAGGGCGCCGTATTTGCAGGCGTTGGTGGCAAGCTCGTGCAGCACGAGGGTCAGGCCGGTCGCCGCCTTCGCGCCGACCGGAACCGGCGGTCCTTCGATCGTGATCTGCGACGGGTCGGACTGGTTCACGTGAGGCGCCAGAACCGCGTGAAGGATCTCGTCCACGGAGGTGTCCCGCTCCATGGCCTCGCCGCCCGTGATGGCCGGGCGGATGAGCTCATGGGCGCTCGCCAGGGCTTCGAGGCGTCCGCGCAGGGACACCGCCATCTGCTTCGGCGTCTCCGCCGTTCTGGCCGTCAGGGCGATCATGCCGCTCGCCATGGCGAAGAGGTTTTTCACCCGGTGGTTCAGCTCATGCACCAGGAGCTGCCTCGTCTCCTCGCCCTTGCGGCGATCCGTGATGTCCAGGACCGTTCCGAGGAGCCGGACCGGCTTCAACTCGCCGCCGACGATCTCGTAATGCATCCGGGCGCGGCTGATGATCCAGCGGATCTCCCCGTCCGGCTGGACGATCCGGTGCTCAAGACGAAGCTGGCCTCCGGAATGAGGATCGAGGAGCGTCGCGACTCTCTCGATTACGCCGTCGCGATCCTCGGGATGAAGACACGACAGCCAGACCTCATAGGAGGTGGGCGCGTCCGTCGACAGGCCGAAGATGTTCCTCTGGCGATCCGACCAGTAGATCTCGCCGGTCCGGACGTTCCACTCCCAAAGCCCGAGCTCGGTGGCTTCGATGGCAAGCGCCAGGCGCTCGTTGTCGAGGGCCGCGCCCCGGGCCTGCCGGTCGGCCTCCTTGTGCGCTCTGACGCGCTCGGTCACGTTCGCCGCGAGAATGAGCATCCCGCTCAGCCGGTCGTTGGTCTCGCGGACGGGAAGCAGCTTGATGTCCCAGTAGGTTATCGTGTCCGGAGTGAGAGAGAGCGGCGCGCCCGTGAGCTCCTGCGGCTCGCCGGTTTGGAGGAAGCGGTCGTGCAGGGCCCTGATCTCGGGCGTGGAGCGGTCTCCGATGACGTCGGCGGCAACCTTGCCGGTCAGGTCGTCTCCCGAAGCCGACAGGGCGGCCCGGAACAGCCGGTTGGCGAAGGCGAATTGCTGCTTCGGCCAGAGGATGACCGCGATCGCCAGGGGCACGTTCTCCAGCAGTTCCGCCAGCGCCTCGCGACTGAAGCCTCCTGCCGCCGTCGGAAGCCGAAACTCCTTGAGTCCATAGGCCCAGGGCTGAAAAGGACTCAACGACGACATCCTTCCGACGCGGGAGGTGGGGCAGGCTTGGGAGCCGGTGAAGCCTGACCTTAGAAGATCAGCCGGCCTTTTCCAAACCTGTTTTTAAGGCAGGCTGCGCGGGATCCGTGGCTCGGACCGGCTTCTCGGGGAAGGTTTCCTGGGCGCGGGCGATGGCTTCGAGGGTCGGCAGGCTCGCCTCGTTGCCCAGGTGCTGAATAGCATGGGCCGAAGCGGCGCGGGCGAAGACGAAATGCTCGCGCCAGGACAGCCCGGGCCGCGCCATGGCGGAATAGACATAGGCGCCGTGGAAGATGTCGCCCGCCCCGTTCGTATCCACCACCGCTCCGGAGGGGACGTCGAGGGCCGGCAGAACGCCTTCCTGGCCGGTCTCGTCGTACCAGACGAGGCCGCGCTCCCCCAAGGTGACGCCGCCGATCCGGCAGCCGCGGCTCTTGAGATAGCCCAGCATCCCGGCGGGCGTCAGGTCCATCTGCTCGCACAGACGCTCGGCCACGATGGCCACATCGATGAACTCCAGCAACTCATGGGTGTTGGAGCGCAGCCCCCCACCGTCCAGAGAGGTGAGAATGCCCGCCTCGCGGCAGATCCTAGCGTAGTGCATCGCCGCGTCGGGCTGGTGCCCGTCCAGGTGAAGCGCCTTGCAGCCTCCCAGGTTCAGGGGTGGAACCGGGTGCAGGTAGTGATCGTCGCGGCAGCGCACGATGGCGCGCTTGCCCCCATGGGGCATGATGAAGGACAGGGAGGACTCGGCCACCTTCCGGTGATGGACCGAGATGCCGTACTTGGCCGCCATGTCGATGAACATGCGGCCCAGCCAATCATCGGCGATGGAGGTCAGGAGGTCGGGCGGGATGCCGAGCTTGGCGCAGGCGAAGGCCGCCGTCACCGCGTTGCCGCCGAACGAGATCGCATAATCCTGCGCCACCGTCTTCTCGTCGCCGGTGGGGATCTCGTCCGCCAGGAAGGTCACGTCGATATAGGTCTGGCCAACAAACAGAGCGCGCATCGCTGGTACTTCGTCTTCGATCCGAGTTTCATCCGCCAGATGTCATGGACGAGGACAAGGCGGGACGCAAGCCGCCTCAGGCTTGTTCGGCCGGCACGGAATCACTTGAAACGGCTAACCTTTGTGCAGGGTGGCGGCGAGGCGCGCCGCAGTCAGGGCGGCATCGAGATCGGCTGTGATGAACTCGACCGGGGAGACGAGGTCGCGCCGGAAGGCGTGGGCGACGATGGGGTGAAGGCGCGAGCTGCCGCCGACCAGGGCCACGGGACGGGGGCCCACCCGCTTGATGAGGCAGTTGGCCAGCCGCGCCAGCTCCTCGCCCGCCTCCAGGAGGATGCGCAGAGCGGTCCTGTCGCGGGCCTTGGCGGCCTCTCCCACGGCGCGGGCGAGCGAACCGATCTTGCCCCGGTCGCCCCCATAGACGTAGGAGCGGACCAGGTTCCAGTCCGTGCCGCCGAGAACTTCCGCCAGGTTGGCGCCGAGGGGCGTCGACCAGCCTGCGCCGGGGCTTTCCTCCTCGGCTCGCAGAACGGCCTTCAGGCCCTCCCGGGCGATCCAGAAGCCGGAGCCCGCGTCGTCGATCAGGTTGCCCCGGCCGCCAACCCGGATCACGTCCTTGTCCTCGGACAGGTAATAGCCGATGGAGCCTGTGCCGCTGTAGACCAGAATGCCTTCGCCGAGGGCGAAATAGGACAGGTAGGCGATCCACATGTCCTCGGCGACGAAGACCTTCGGCTCGGCCAGCTTGAAGGCCTGGGCCAGCAGGGCGCGCATGGTCGCCTCCGCCGGCGTGTCCCGGGTCAGGCCGGTGATGCCCGCGATGATGCCCAGGGGCTTACCCGCCTTGACCACCGTCTGGGCGAGACCGGCGATGATCTGCTTCGCCCGTTCTTCGGCGGCCGGGGAGAAGAGGTGGCCCGTCAACGGATCGACGGAGCCCTGCGCGACGCATTGACCGTCACGATCGGCCAACCGCCAGCGCGTGGCGGTTCCGCCCGCATCGATGCCAAGCCCCAGCGCCATGGATGTCCTGCTTTCCCTTTGCAGCGGCTGATCCAGCCGGCGTCATGCTTTGGTCCGTCATGCCTTGGACTTGGAGAACTCTGCCAAGGCCTGGCGCAGATTGCCATCGCTTTGCTTAAGAGCTTCTTGCGCTTGCGTCGAATCCGCCCCCAGGGCGATGAGAACCGCCGCCTTCAGGTCGCCGTTCGCCAGCCGGATCGCCTCGGCGGCGGTGGCGTCGCTGCAATCGGTGATCTGGGACACCATGATCTCGCTGCGGCGGCGCAGCTTCGCATTGGTGGCGCGCATGTCGACCATGAGGCCGCCATAGACGCGGCCCAGGCGCACCATGACCAGGGTGGAAAGCAGGTTGAGAACGATCTTCTGCGCCGTGCCAGCCTTCATGCGGGTCGAACCGGCGATGACCTCCTCGCCGGTGTCGGCCAGAATGGGGTGGGAGCAGACATCGAGCAGGGGAGCATCCGCATTGTTGGAGATGCCGATGGTCTGGGCGCCCCGCGCCCGCGCCTCCTCCAGAGCCGCGATGGTGAACGGGGTCCGGCCGCTGGCGGCGACGCCGATCACCACGTCGTCCGGGCCAATCCCGTGGGCGCGGATGCCGGCGACGCCTTCCTCGACGGAATCTTCGGCGTTCTCCACCGCCCGCATGATGGCACCCTGGCCGCCCGCGATGAGATAGACGACCCGGTCGTCGGGCCAGTTGAAGGTGGGCGGCAGCTCGGTGCCGTCCTGGACGCCGATGCGGCCCGAGGTTCCCGCGCCCACATAGACGAGCCGCCCGCCCCGGCGCAGGCGCGCCGCCGCTTCCTCGGCCGCCGCCGCGATGGCCGGCAGGGCGGTCCTCACCGCCGCAACGGCGGAAAGCTGTCCTTCATAGAAGGCCGAGAGGATGTCGAGGCTCGGCCAGGTGTCGAGATCCTGGAAGCGGGTGCTGGAATGTTCTGTGGCCATGGCCTTATCTTTCTTGCAGACCAGCATAGGTCCAGTGGGTGGCCTCAGCAATGGATCCGGCAGGCCTAGGGTAGGCAGGGCGCCGCCATTTCGTCAGCATCCTTAAGATCGCGCCCGCCCATCGAACAACGCGATCACCCGTTCGCCTGTTGCACGCCGGAGGGAGAGAATGCCGCTGTCCTTGTGACGGCTCGGGTGCACCCGGTTGGTGAGGAGCGACCAGGCCAGACCTCGCTCCGCGTCGAGCCACAATCCGGTGCCGGTAAAGCCCGTGTGGCCGATGGTGGTGGCAGAACAGGCATTGCCGCCATGCCAGTCGGGATGGAACGCCTCCCAGCCGACGGTTCTGGTTTCCGATTCGCGGGTTCGGATGGCCCTGAGCGAGTCAGCCGACAGGGTGGAGCCGTCGAGGAGCGAACCGGCGAAGTCGAGCACGCCGTCGATGGTGCCGAACAGGCCCGCATGGCCCGACGCGCCGCCGAGCGCAAAGGCATTCTCGTCGTGCACCTCGCCGCGAATGACGCGCCCCCGCCACGTGCAATGCTCCGTCGCCGCGCAAAGGCGCGGGTCGGGACGGAAGGAGAATTGCGGCGGCAACGGCTGATCGATCAGCGCCCGTCCGGTGAGGCGCTCGATGGCGATGCCGAGCAGCATGAAGTTGATGTCCGAATAGACCGGCGGCCCGCTGCGCCACACCCGCTGCAGGATGAAGGCCCGCAGGGTTTCCGGGTCCTGGCCGTAGGTGTAGAGCGGCTCGACCCCGGGCAGGTGGGTCTGATGGGCGAGGCACCCGCGGAAGGTGAGACGCCGCTCGGCGGCGTTCATGTCGTACTGGCGCAGATCCGGGATGGCCTTGATCAGCGGATCGTCGAGGGCAATCCGTCCCTCCTCAACCAGGTGAAGGATCCGGGTCGTGGTGAAGATGACCTTGGTGAGGGAGGCGAGGTCGAACCAGGTGTCCCGCGACACGGGCTCGCGCTCCGGCTCGATCTGCGCCAAGCCCGCCCATTGAACGGCGCGCTTGCCATCGGCCGTCACGACGCCGAGAACCGCGCCCGGAATATGGCGGGCCTCGATGGACGCGGCGGCGGGCGCGAAGGCCTGTTCGATCCAGTCGGTCGGGGACATGGGAATCTTACGCCGCGCGATGCAGTTCGCCGCCGGGCATGGGGCGGGGCACGCCCGTGGTGGTGGGAAGGCTCAACGGCAGGCCAAGCGTCGAGCGCACGGCGAGGTAGCCGAAGGCCTGCGCCTCAAGGAAATCCCCGTCCCAGCCGACCGCCTCCACCGGATCGACGGCGACGCCCAGGCGCTCGCGCAGGCGCTTCATGAAATGGGCGTTGCGCCGCCCCCCGCCGGTGACCAGCCAGCGCTGGGGCGCCTGCGGAACATGCCGGAGCGAGGCCGCGACCGATTCGACCGTGAACTCGGCCAAGGTGGCCGCGCCGTCCGCGTCCGAGAGGGAGTCGACGCTTTTCGCCCGGGCATGGAAATCCTGGCGGTCGAGGGATTTGGGGGCAGGGCGGTCGAAGAAGGGGTTGGCCATGAACTCCGCCACGAGGGCCGGGTCCGCCTGGCCCGAAGCGGCGAGCTGTCCGTCCTCGTCAAAGCCCAGGCCCCGGCGGCGCAGGATGAAGTCGTCGAGAAGGGCGCTCGCCGGACCCGTATCGAAGGCGATCACCGCGTCGCCGCCGATATAGGTGACGTTGCCGACGCCGCCGAGATTGAGGATCATGACCGGCTGGGCGAGCCGGCTCGCCAAGGCGCGATGGTAGAGGGGCACGAAGGGCGCGCCTTCGCCGCCCGAGGCCACGTCCGCGTGGCGGAA
>DASQTM010000023.1:0-2119 GCA_035641875.1 Microvirga sp.
GTGCCCGGCGCCACCCAGGCCGTGTTCGGCGAAGGCCCGGCCCATGCGGAGATCGTGTTCGTGGGCGAGCAGCCCGGCGACCAGGAGGACCTGCAGGGGCGGCCCTTCGTAGGGCCCGCCGGCAAGCTCCTGGGCAAGGCCCTGCTGGAGGCCGGGATCGACCGGACGCAGGCCTACCTCACCAATGCGGTGAAGCATTTCAAGTTCGAGCAGCGCGGCCACCGGCGCATCCACGCCAAACCTACGGCCGGAGAGGTGAAGCATTACCGGCCCTGGCTCATGAAGGAGCTGGAGCTGGTGCGCCCCAAGCTGGTGGTGGCGCTCGGCGCCACCGCCGTGCTGGCCCTCTCCGGCAAGGCGGTGCCGGTCTCCCGCTCGCGGGGACGGGCGCAGTTCGGCCCCTATCTCGGCTATGTCACCGTGCACCCGTCCTACCTGCTGCGCCTGCCCGACGAGGCGACGAAGCGGGAGGCCTACGAGGCGTTCGTGGACGATCTGCGCCGCATCCGCGACCTGGCAGGAGCCGACCCCAGCACGGGCGAGCTGCCGCTGGCGGCGGAGTAGCGGCTGTCAGGGTCGAACCGCGAGGCTCCGGTTGAGCCACGCCTCGGCCGCAGGCAGATCGGCGAAGGTAGGGTGCTCCCTTCCTTCGAGCCGCCCGAAGCCCGCCTCCAGGAACCAATGCCCGGACGCGCCGTCGTACTGATCGGAGAGATGGGTCAGGATCGCCACAAGCCGCTGCTCGTCGTCGAAAACCAGCATGCCCTCCTCCTCGAAGCCTGTGGCGATGCGCACGGGCTGAAGGGTAAGGGTCATGCTGCGGCCTGCTCCAGGTGAAGGTAGGCGGGATCGAAGTCACCCGCCTGTTTCAACCGTTCCCAATCAGGAATGTTCACCTGCGTGCCCTTGGTCTCAATCAGGCCATGGGCCCGCAGCGCCTGAAAGACCCGGTTCACATGCACCGTCGAGAGGCCGAGGGCGTCGCCGTACTCGGCCTGGGTGATCGGCAGGTCGCAGGAATGGTCCTCGGCCAGTCCGACAGCCTTCAACCGCACCAGCATCTCGCAGAGAAGATGAGCGATCCGGGGATAGGCTTCGCGCTGTCCGATGCTGGTCATCCACTCCCGGAAGATCGCGGCGTCGATCAGGGTCTCGCGCCAGAAGGCGGCGGCGATCCGCGGATGGCGCGCGCAGATGTCGTGGAGCGCCTCATGGGGGATGAAGCCCACCCGGCAGGGGGTGATGGTGCCCACGCTGTTGTCGAGAACCTTCAGGTGCAGGCTCTGCAGGTCGGGGACGTCGCCCGCGATGTTGAAGGCCATGATCTGGCGCTTGCCCTCTCCCGTGACCTTGTAGGTGCAGGCGAAGCCGCTCAGGAGAAGGCAGGAGCGGGAGGGGCTATCCCCCTCGCGCACGATGTCCTGGTTTGCCTTGAGGACGGCCAGCTGCATGGGCAGGCTCAGAAGCGCCTGCCGCTCGTCATCCGTGATGGTGAAGATGCTGTTCAGCTTGCGGATGAGCGGATTTTCATGGGACTCGAAAGACGTTTGCATGGCGCCCCTCCTGTTGCAGGCGGGAGCGCTAGTATCTCTCAGCCATCAGCGCCAAGGATCGGTTGCCGATGATGAAACATCTATTTCATGTACGTGATCTTCTGTCATTGATCTATGTTAGTATTTTCGCTTATCGTGAAAAAACTTTGACTAATCAGAATTTAGACCTGAGCCATGACCTTTCTCCGCCTGTCGAGGCTGCGCATTACCGGCGTCACCGTAACCCCGTGGAGCACGATGGAGACCAGGATGATGAACCCGGTCACGCTCCAGAGCAGGGCGGGATTGTCGAAGCTTTCCTTCTGGAGGGCGTAGGACAGGTAATAGATCGAGCCGAGGCCCCGGATGCCGAAGAAGCTGATCGCCATCTTCTCGTCGGGGGGGCGGTTGGTGCCGAGAAGCCCGATCCAGCCCGCCAGCGGCCGCACCACGAAAAGCGCCAGGGCCGCAAAGGCGGCGGCCTCCCAGGTGAGCGCCTGGAAGAGACCCGCGCCCGTCATGGCGCCGCCGAGCAGGACGAGCAGCACCATCATCATCAGGCGCTCGAGTTCCTCGGCGAAGTCGTG
>DASQTM010000024.1:0-6755 GCA_035641875.1 Microvirga sp.
CGAAATGCTCCACGCCCAGCGACCGGGTGCGGTGGCCCATGACGGAGCCCATCCAGGCCAGCGTCGCCGGATGGCCGTCGATCACGGTGACCAGCCCGCAATGGGGCGGCACCTCGGCGAGCAGGCGCTCCACATGGGACCGGGCATGGACGAGGCCGCGCTCGCGGGCGCGCTGCGCCGCCGTCCAGCCCGCGTTGAGCCGGTCGGCCGAGGTGATGGCCAGGAAGCCGACGTCGCGCCGGTCCTCGGCTATGAGGCCCACCGCCTCGATGGCCTCCGGCGCCACCGCGCCCGTATAGGCCACGATCACCTGGGCGTTGGGCCCGGGCTTCCTGAGCCAATAGGCGCCGGCGATCACGTCCTCGGCGAGTTCCGCGCCCATCTCCCGCTGCGGCTGCTCCAGGGTGCGGGTGGAAAGACGCAGATACACCGAGCCGCCGGTCTCGTCGCGTAGCCAGGTCTTCTCGTCGGGCTCGCCGCCCTCCTTCTGCATGTAGTCGAAGGCCCAGCGCATGATCACCGAGAGCTCGTCCACGAAGGCGGGCTCGAAGGAGGCGAGCCCATCCTGCGCCATGCCCACCAGCGGCGTGCCGATGGATTGGTGCGCGCCGCCCTCGGGCGCAAGCGTCACGCCGGAGGGCGTGGCGACCAGCATGAAGCGGGCGTCCTGGTAGCAGGCGTAGTTGAGCGCATCCGCGCCGCGATAGATGAACGGGTCGTAGAGGGTGCCGATGGGCAGGATCCGCTCGCCGAAGATGGAGTGGGAGAGGCCGAGCGCCGAGAGCAGGATGAACAGGTTCATCTCGGCGATGCCGAGCTCGATATGCTGGCCTGACGGCGAGAAATCCCAATTGTAGGTGGAGGGAATCCGCTCCTTCTTGAACAGGTCCACCATGCTCTCGCGGGCGAACAGCCCGCGCCGGTTGACCCAGGCGCCGAGATTGGTGGAGACGGTCACGTCGGGCGCCGTGGTGACCACCCGCTGCGCCAGCGGGTGGTCGGAGCGGGCGAGCTCGTTGAGGATGAGGCCGAAGCCCTGCTGGGTGGACATGGCGGCATTGGCCGGAAACGCGAGCTTGTCCGGCACCGGCACCGGGGGGGCCGAATAGCGCCGCGTCCCGTCCTGGACAAAGGGCACCTCCGCCAGGAATCGTTCGATGTTCTCCTGAGGAATCGTCACGCCCTCGAACTTGTCCCATTCGTGGCCCGGGCGCACCCCCTGCGCGGCGCGCCACGCCTCCATCTGCGTGGGCGTCAAAAGGCCCGAATGGTTGTCCTTGTGGCCGGCAAGCGGCAGCCCGAAGCCCTTGATGGTGTAGGCGAGAAAGCACACCGGCCTGTCGTGCTCCCTCGCCTTCTCAAAGGCGTCGAGCAGGCTCGGCAGGTCGTGCCCGCCGAGATTGGACATGAGCCGGGCCAGCTCCTCGTCCGAGCGCCGCTCGATGAGGCGGGTCACCGGCCCCTGGTCGCCGAGATCGTCCAGGAGGCGCTTTCTCCAGGCGGCTCCGCCCTGGAAGGTGAGCGCGGAATAGAGCTGGTTGGGACAGGAATCGATCCAGGCCTGCAGCCTCTCGCCGCCGGGCTCCCGGAACGCCTCCTGCATGAGCGCGCCGTGCTTGAGGATCACCACGTCCCAGCCGAAGGAGCGGAAGAGGGACTCGAAGCGCGCATAGAGGCCCTCGCGCACCACCGCGTCGAGGCTCTGGCGGTTGTAGTCGATGATCCACCAGGTGTTGCGCAGGCCCTGCTTCCAGCCCTCCAGCAGCGCCTCGAAGATGTTGCCCTCGTCCATCTCCGCATCGCCCACGAGCGAGATCATGCGGCCCTCGGGGCGGTCCTTGGCCCAGCCATGGGCCTTCACGTAATCCTGCACGAGGCTGGCGAACAGCGTCTGCGCCACGCCGAGCCCCACGGAGCCGGTGGAGAAATCCACGTCGTCCACGTCCTTGGTGCGGGACGGGTAGGATTGCGCGCCCTTGTAGCCGCGGAAATTCTCCAGCTTCTCGCGGGTCTGGCGGCCGAAGAGATACTGGATGGCGTGGTAGATCGGGCTCGCATGGGGCTTGACCGCCACCCGGTCCTCGGGCCGGAGCACCGAGAAATACAGCGCCGTCAGGATCGTCGAGAGGGAGGCCGAGGACGCCTGGTGCCCGCCGATCTTCATCCCGTCCCCGTTGGGGCGCAGGTGGTTGGCGTTGTGGATGGTCCAGGTGGAGAGCCAGAGCACCTTGCGCTCAAGCTCCTTCAACACCTCAAGCTGCCGCGCGTCGGCCATGTGATTCCTCCGGGTCTTGCCCTGATTGTAGCTTGAAGCGCCGGCGAAGCGAGGCCAAAGCCTGTCATGCGAGGAGCCAATGGCCTGAGAAGCGGAAGGCGCCGCCAACAGAGCGAAGGGCAAAACAAAAAACCGCCCGAAGGCGGCTTTTGCAGATCCATACCCGAAAGTCTGGAAATTGGAGCGGGCGAAGGGATTCGAACCCTCGACCCCAACCTTGGCAAGGTTGTGCTCTACCCCTGAGCTACACCCGCGCTCCGCGATGCCGAGGCATCGTTGCGAGGCCGCTGATTTGCCCCAAAACGATTCACTTGGCAAGGGGTTTTTTGGCAGCGGGTTTTCGCCGATCTTTTCGACGGAGCGCTTGAGCGGGCCTCGCAGGGCCGCTAGAAGCCGGGATCACCCTGGAGACCTCACACCTTGGCCCATCTCTCTCCGCAAGAGCTCCTGGACCGCCTGGCCGACCTCGGCATCGCGGCCGAGACCGTCGAGCACGAGCCCGTCTTCACCGTAGCCGAATCGCGGCCGGTCAAGGCGCGGATCCCCGGCGCTCATTCCAAGAACCTGTTCGTGAAGGACAAGAAGGGACGCCTGTTCCTGATCACCGCCAAGGACGAGACCCCCATCGACCTCAAGCGGGTGCACGAGGCCATCGGGGCGTCGGGCCGCGTCTCCTTCGGCTCGGCCGATCAGCTGCGCCAGTCCCTCGGGGTCGAGCCGGGCTCCGTCACGCCCTTTGCGGCGGTCAACGATCCCGAAGGCCAGGTGACGGTGATCCTGGACGCCAACCTGATGGAGCACCAGCGGATGAACTTTCATCCCCTGATCAATTCCATGACCACCGGGGTGTCCCGGGACGACCTGATCAGGTTCCTGCGCGCCACCGGGCACGAGCCGCGGATTTTGCGCCTGCCGGAACCGCCGGCGCAATTGTCGGACGAGGCTCAAGCTCCCATGTAGGGAGTGGCTCTTCTCCCGTTAGCCTTGCGAGGATCGCATGCTTGCCGATAACCCCACCCCCGGAATGCCCTCCGACGATCTGGTGAAGGACACCACCACGGCCACGTTCCGCCAGGACGTTCTGGCGGAATCGATGCAGCAGCCCGTGCTGGTCGATTTCTGGGCCCCCTGGTGCGGCCCCTGCAAGCAGCTCACGCCCGTGCTGGAGAAGGTGGTGCGGGCGGCGGGCGGCAAGGTGAAGCTCGTGAAGATGAACATCGACGAGCATCCGCAGATCGCCGGCCAGCTCGGGGTGCAGTCGATCCCGGCGGTGTTCGCCTTCCAGCGGGGCCAGCCGGTGGACGGCTTCATGGGCGCATTGCCCGAGAGCCAGCTCAAGGGCTTCATCGAGCGCCTCGTGGGCCCGCTCGGCCCCGGCGCGGCGGAGGAGATCCTGGCGGAGGCCGACGAGCTCGCGGAAGCGGGCGACATGGCGGGCGCGGCCGAGCTCTACGCCGCCGTCCTGTCCCAGGACCCGGAGAACGCCCCGGCCCTGGCGGCCCTGGTGAAGCTGCACGTGGAGCTGGGCGATCTCGACGGGGCCAAGCGCTTCCTCGCCATGGCGCCTGCGGCCAAGGCCAACGATCCCGCCATCGCCGGCGCCCGGGCCGCCATCGAGCTGGCCGAGCAGGCCGGCTCCCTGGGCGATGCGGCCGACCTCCAGCGCAGGGTGGAGGCCGATCCCCTCGACCATCAGGCGCGCTTCGATCTCGCCGTTGCGCTCAACGCCCGGGGACTGCGTGAAGAAGCCGCCAATCACCTCCTTGAAATCGTTCGCCGCGACCGCAATTGGAACGATGACGGCGCACGCAAGCAGCTCGTTCAGTTCTTCGAGGCCTGGGGTCCCATGGACGAGATGACCCTCGCGGGACGGCGGAAGCTCTCCTCGATCCTGTTTGCCTGACGCCCATCCGTTTGGGGAGATCGGCATGGGTATGAACGCGGTATACCGGGGGCCGGAGGACTGCCCGTCGGTGATCCCCGTCTTCCCCCTGCCCGGCGCCCTGCTCCTGCCGCGCGGGCAGATGCCGCTCAACATCTTCGAGCCGCGCTACCTCTCCATGGTGGATGAAGCTCTGAAGAGCGAGCGCGTCGTCGGCATGATTCAGCCCGATGCGGAAAGCCTGTCCATCGGACCGACGCCGAAGCTCTATCATGTGGGCTGCGCCGGCCGCATCACGCAATGGGCCGAGACCGGGGACGGGCGCTATCTCATCACCCTCGTGGGCATCGCGCGCTTCCGGGTCGAGGAGGAGTTGCCCCAGACGGCGCTCTATCGCCAGTGCCGGGTGAGCTTCGAGCCGTTCGCGGCCGATTTCACCGCCCGCGCCGGGGAGGCCCAGGTGGATCGGGCCGGCGTCGTGAAGGCCCTGCGCGATTTCGTCGATTCGGCTCAGGTGAAGGTCGACTGGCGCGGCATCGAGGAGGCTCCCAACGAGGCCCTGGTCAATGCGCTCTGCATGATGAGCCCCTTCGGCGTGCGGGAGAAGCAGGCCCTGCTCGAAGCCCCGGACCTCAAGACCCGGGCGGAGGTGCTGATCGCGCTCACCGAGATCGAACTCGCCCGCGGCAGCGCCGGGAGCGATTCGACCCTGCAATAGGATCAACCGATGACGTCAGACACACCCCAGCCCGAGGCTCCCCAGCCGGTGGAGGCGACCCGCATCGACCCCAAGCTCCTCGAGCTTCTCGTCTGCCCGCTCTCCAAGGAAAGCCTGGATTACGACGCAGCCCGGCAGGAGCTGATCAGCCGCCGGGCCAAGCTCGCCTATCCCATCCGGGACGGCATCCCGATCATGCTGCCGGAAGAGGCGCGCCCGCTGACGGATTGAGCGCAGGCATCACACCGTCGTTCCGAACGGAGCGCAGGATGCGGCGCCATCTTCCCCCTTGTGGGGAGGGAGATGCGCCGCGTCGCGGCCCTGGAACCGGGAGAGCGTCAGCTCCGCTCCGCGATCGCCTCCGCCAGGGCCACGGTGCGGCGCGCCATGTCCGCGTGAAGCCGCTCGACCATGCGGCCGTCCAGGCTGATGGCGCCCTTGGGTCTGTTCTCCGGCCGATCGAAGGCCGCCAGGATGGCGCGGGCGTTCTCCACTTCCTGCGCGGACGGCGCGAAGATGTCGTTCGCCGCCGCGATCTGTCCCGGATGGATGAGGGTCTTGCCGTCGAAGCCGCAATCGCGGCCCTGCTCGCACTCGGCCCGAAACCCGGCCTCGTCGGACAGGCTGTTGTAGACCCCGTCGAGGATGTCGATGCCGGAGGAGCGCGCGGCGGCGAGCGCCGTCATGAGCCAGGGGAGCATCGCCGCCCGTCCGGGCAGGAGACGGGCGCGGGTGTCCTTGGCGAGATCGTTGGTGCCCATGACCAGGCAGGAGAGCCGGGTGTCCACGTCATGGGCCGCGCTGGCGATGGACCCGGCGTCGAGGATCGCCTGCGGGGTCTCGATCATGGCCCAGACCCGGGTGCGCTCCGCCGCGCCGAGCTTGCGCAGGCGCAGGCCCACCGCCGCCAGGGCCTCCGCCGACGAGACCTTCGGCACGAGGATCGCATCGGGCGCGGCAGCGACCGCCGCCGCGAGGTCCGCTTCGCCCCAGGGGGTGTCCAGGGCATTGATGCGGATCACCAGCTCCCGCCCGCCATAGCCGCCGCCCGCCACGGCGGCGCAGGCCTGGCCCCGGGCCGCCGCCTTGAGATCGGGCGCGACCGAGTCCTCGAGATCGAGGATCAGCGCATCGGCAGGCAGGGTTTTGGCCTTGTCCAGGGCGCGGGCGTTGGAGCCGGGCATGTAGAGGGCGCTGCGGCGCGGGCGGATCACGGTCATGGTTTTTCCCTTGGTCGGCGGAGTGGTTTAATCATGCCCGCGGAGCCGCGCCAAGGAAGAAGCCGGAGGACGGGCTTGACCGCAGCTTCCGATCTGGCGAGAGGTGGTCAACGGAATATTCCCGAACTGGCCGCATCGCCTACGGCCATCTGTCGCCCCCTGGACGCCGAGCAGGTCAACCATGCCCATCGCCCGCGCCGAGATCGAAGCGGCCCATGCCCGCATCGCCCCTCGTGTCCGCCGCACCCCGGTCTGGACGCTCCCACGGGCGTTCGGTCATGACGGACCGGTCAGCCTGAAGCTGGAGCTCCTGCAGCATGCGGGCTCGTTCAAGACCCGCGGGGCCTTCAACACGCTCCTGTCGCGGCCCGTCCCGGCCGCCGGGGTGGCGGCTGCCTCCGGCGGCAACCACGGCGCGGCGGTGGCCTATGCGGCCCGGCAGCTCGGCATATCGGCCCGCATCTTCGTGCCGGAGATCTCCAGCCCGGCGAAAATCGCCGTCATCCGTTTCCATGGGGCCGAGGTGGTGATCGGCGGCGCGCGCTATGCGGATGCTCAAGCGGCCTGCGACCATTACGCGGCCGAAGCCGGTGCCCTGCGCATCCACCCCTTCGATGCGGAGCCGACCATCGCGGGCCAGGGCACCGTGGGGCTGGAATG
>DASQTM010000025.1:0-2594 GCA_035641875.1 Microvirga sp.
ATAGGAGAGCTGCAGGGTGCAGTTTTCGGCGAGGCCCGCAGCCACCACGTTCTTGGCGAGGTAGCGCGCCGCATAAGCCGCTGAGCGGTCCACCTTGGTCGGATCCTTGCCGGAGAACGCGCCGCCGCCATGGGGGGCCGCACCGCCATAGGTGTCGACGATGATCTTGCGGCCGGTCAACCCGCAATCCCCATCCGGTCCGCCGATCACGAACTTGCCGGTCGGATTCACGTGCCAGATGGTCTGGGCCGAGACCCAGCCCTCCGGGAGGGTCTGGCGGATATAGGGCTCGACGATGGCGCGTACGTCGTCGGAGGAGAGATTCTCGTCCAGGTGCTGGGTGGACAGAACGATCTGCGTCGCGGCGACAGGCTTGCCGTTCTCGTAGCGCAGGGTGACCTGGCTCTTAGCGTCGGGCCCGAGAACGGCGGCGCCGTTCGCCTTGGCCTTGCGCGCGTGGGTCAGGTTCTCAAGGATCTTGTGGGCGTAGTAGATCGGCGCGGGCATCAGCTCCGGGGTCTCGTTGCAGGCGTAGCCGAACATGATGCCCTGGTCGCCCGCGCCCTCGTCCTTGTTGCCGGCGGCGTCGACGCCCTGGGCAATGTGGGCGGACTGGGCATGGAGGTAAACGTCGACCTCGGCAGTCTTCCAGTGGAAGCCGTCCTGCTCGTAGCCGATGTCCTTGATGGCGTCGCGGGCGAGCTGGATCACCTTGTCCGTGGTGATGGATTCGGGCCCGCGCACCTCACCGGCGATGACGACCCGGTTGGTGGTGGCGAGCGTCTCGCAGGCGACCCGCGCCTCAGGCTCGGCCGCCAGGTAAGCGTCGACCACGGAATCCGATATCCGATCGCAGACCTTATCCGGATGTCCCTCAGAAACCGACTCACTCGTGAAAAGATAGCTCGAACGCCGCACGGTTGAATTCCTTCAAGGCACAGGGAAGCGCCTGCAAAAGAGGGTTGATATGCATGCTCATGCCGCAGGCCATCGGAAAGGTCAAGCGAACGCGTTCTTTATGACGAACGTTGTTCGCCGTCCTGAGAGGCCAGCGCCGTGACAAGCTGGACGATGCTCTTGCGCACCTTCGGGTTCTTGATGCTGGTGAAGGTCCGGATGAGTTGAAGCCCCTCGGGGGTCGACATGACCTCCGAGATATACGGGGGCGATTCCTCCTCGGCGAAGCCGGGATCGTTCTTGATGCTCTTGATGCCGTTGAAGAAGAAATGAATGTTGACGTCCAAGATCTTGGCGATGTCCACAAGGCGCGCCACGCTGATCCGGTTGGTGCCCTTTTCGTATTTCTGGACTTGCTGGAACGTGAGCCCGAGCATGTCGCCAAGCTTTTCCTGGCTCATGCCGATGGAGATGCGGCGCATGCGCACCCTGCTTCCGACTTCCTTGTCGATCGAGCCAGTCGATTTCTTCATCAACGGATGCTTTCTTGCCACAGCTGAGCAGCGTCGATCGCCATTGCCTTAAAGGAGAGCGGATCGGCGTCTTCGGCGTACAATCAAGGCCATTAAGCAGATCACAAGCGTGGCCGTCAAAGGAAAGATATCCGTTTGACTATAAACAGTTCGAGAGGCTGCAACTGGTAAATCAGAGTCGAGAACGCCTTCAACCGACAGTGGAAGACTGCTCACGAGACGGCCATAAGGGTCGACAACGGCGGAGATTCCCGTATTGGCGGCCCGCACCAGCGGCAATCCTTCCTCCACGGCGCGCAGGCGGGCCTGAGCGAAATGCTGATAGGGCCCGGGGGTCCGGCCGAACCACGCATCATTGGTCACGTTGAGGATGAGGCTCGGGCGGGGGCCGTCCGGCAAGGCCTCGCCGGGAAAGATCGCCTCGTAGCAGATGGACGCGGCCACCGGGGGCAAGCCCGGCACGGTCAGGGTCGCTCGGGTGGCGCTCGGTTCGAACCCGCCCGGAATATGAACGAACTGGCGCAGCCCCATCGCCCTGATGAGGGCGTCGAAAAATTTCGGCACATATTCCCCGAAGGGGACCAGGTGAACCTTGTCGTAGGAGCCGAGAATCGTGCCCTTCTCGTCGATCACCTGGATCGCGTTGTAGAACTTGCCCACGGCCTCGCCCGGCAGCGGCTCGTCCATGCGCGCAGCCCCGGTGACCAGCACCGACCCCGGGCCGAGGAGGGTGGCGATCTGGTTGAGCGAGCCCGGATCGCGATGGAGCAGGAACGGGAAGGCCGATTCGGGCCAGACGATATGGGTCGCCTGCGCATCGTCCCGGCCGGGGCTGGCGCTGAGGGCAAGATAGCGCCGCATGATGGCGTCGCGGTTCCTCGGGTTGAACTTGGCGTCCTGCGGCAGGTTCGGCTGCATGATCCGAAGCCGCACGTTCTCAACGCTTGCCAGGGGCTCGGAGGGGAGGCGCCAGGCTCCGAACGCCGCCATCGCGGCCAGAAGGACAAGCGCAAGGCCCGGCGCCGTCCAGCGCCCGCGCCGGGTGCGGCCGGTCAGGAGGAGGGCGGGCGCCGCGCCCATGAGCACGGCCAGAAAGGTCAGGCCGTAGAGGCCGACGAGGGAAGCGCTCTGCATCAGCCAGAGGTTCTGGCCCAGCGCCATGCC
>DASQTM010000026.1:0-3056 GCA_035641875.1 Microvirga sp.
TGCTCAAACTCAAGCCGCCAGGAGCGGCCCCTTCCGACGTGGCGCCGGGAAATCCGGCGGCCTGTCTATAAATTCCGAATCCGGCGGGGACAACCCGCCGGACATGATTGCCCCTGCCGGGCAGGGAAATCCTTACCGATAGGGGGCGGTCTTCGCGAGGTTCCTCGCGATCTCCCGCTCCCAACGCTCCCCGTTCTCGAGAAGCTTGGCCTTGTCGTAGTAGAGCTCCTCGCGGGTCTCCACCGAGAACTCGAAGTTCGGGCCTTCCACGATGGCGTCCACCGGGCAGGCCTCCTGGCACATGCCGCAATAGATGCACTTGACCATGTCGATGTCGTAGCGCGTGGTGCGGCGGGTGCCGTCGTTGCGGCGCGGACCGGCCTCGATGGTGATGGCCTGGGCCGGGCAGATCGCCTCGCAGAGCTTGCAGGCGATGCAGCGCTCTTCCCCGTTGGGGTAGCGGCGCAAGGCGTGCTCGCCCCGGAACCGGGGGCCGCGATGGCTCATCTCGAAGGGGTAGTTGATGGTCGCCTTCGGCTTGAAGAAGTATTTCACGGTGAGGATGAACCCCGCCACGAACTCCTTCAGGAGAAGGGACTTGGCAACCTGATCAAGCTTCATTTCGGCCGGTCTCCTTTAGCGGACGCCAGGCGCATTGCCGGTGGCCATCAGAACAGCCGCCACGATGACCACCATGGCGAGCGAGAGCGGCAGGAAAACCTTCCAGCCGAGGCGCATGAGCTGATCGTAGCGGTAGCGCGGCACCAGGGCTTTCACCATGGCGATGAGGATGAAGAGGAAGCTCGCCTTGAGCACGAACCAGATTACCCCGGGCACCCAGGTGAAGGGCGCGAAGGGGATCGGGGACAGCCAGCCGCCGAGGAACAGGATCGTGCCCAGCGCGCACATGGTCATGATGGCCACGTACTCGCCGAGCATGAAGAGCAGGTACGGGGTCGAGGAATACTCGACCATGTAGCCGGCCACGAGCTCGGATTCCGCTTCCGGAAGGTCGAAGGGCGGGCGGTTCGTCTCGGCCATGGCCGAGATGAAGAACACCACGAACATCGGGAAGAGCGGCAGCCAGTACCAGCCGAGGATGCCGAGCCGCGTATTCTGCGATTCCACGATCTGCGACAGGTTCAGGGTTCCGGCGCACATGAGCACCGTCACGATGACGAAGCCGATGGACACCTCATAGGACACCATCTGGGCCGCAGACCGGAGCGCCCCGAGGAACGGGTACTTGGAGTTCGACGCCCAGCCGCCCATGATGACGCCGTAAACGCCGAGCGACGAGATCGCGAAGATATAAAGAATGCCCACGTTGATGTCGGCGATCGCCCAGCCGGCGTTGAGCGGGATCACCGCCCAGGCGGCAAGCGAGAGCGTGCACATCAACAGAGGGGCCAGCAGGAACATGCCCTTGTTGGCCGAGGCCGGGATGATCGGCTCCTTGAGCACGAACTTGAGCAGATCCGCGAAGGATTGCAGCAGGCCCCAGGGGCCGACCACGTTCGGACCGCGGCGCAGCTGCACCGCCGCCCAGACTTTGCGGTCGGCGTAGAGCGCATAGGCGATGAAGATGAGAAGCGCGACCAGCATGAGCAGGCTCTGGCCCAGCATGATCGCGACGGCGAGGAGGATGTCCCCGAATTCCATGATCCGCTCCTCTTACTCGGCCGCTTCGAGCTTCAGCTCACGGGCGAGCGCGGAGCACTCGGCCATGACGCCGGAGGCGCGGGCGATGGGGTTCGTCAGATAGAAGTCCTTCACCGGGCTGACGAAGGGCTCGCGTCCGGGAGCGCCGCCGATGGCGGCGAGCGACCGGATAGCGGAGGCCCCGTCGGCCGGCTGGACCGTGTCGAGTTCCGCCAGATGCGGGTATTCCGCGTAGAGCCTATGGCGAAGAGCATTGAGGGAATCGAACGGCAGTCGCTGGCCCAGCACGTCGGACAGGGCGCGCAGGATCGCCCAATCCTCGCGGGCTTCGCCCGGCGCGAAGGCCGCGCGATTGGCGAGTTGCACCCGGCCCTCCGTGTTCACGTAGGTGCCAGACTTCTCCGTATAGGTCGCAGCCGGCAGGATCACATCGGCCCGGTGGGCGCCCCGGTCGCCATGAGTGCCCTGGTAGATCACGAAGGCGCCAGGAGCGATGTCGATCTCGTCCGCGCCGAGGTTGAACAGCACGTCCACGTTACCCTGCGCCATCGTCTGGGCATTCAGGCCCCACTCGCCCGGCACGAGTCCGAGATCGAGCGCGCCGACGCGGGAGGCGGCGGTGTGCAGGACCGAGAATCCGCTCCAGCCGTCCTTGACGGCGCCCACATCGCGGGCGAGTTGCGCGGCAGCCGAGAGAACGGCCAGACCATCCGGACGGGAGAGAGCGCCCTGCCCCACGATGATCAGCGGACGCTCGGCGCCGCGAAGCTTTTCGATGAAGCTGTGGCGGCCAGCTACCAGTTCGGAAAGCGTCTCGGGGCCAGCGCCGAGATACTCATAAGGGTAGGTCAGGTCGGCATGCTCGCCGATCATGGCGATCGGCGGCGGAGCCGCGCGCCAGCGCTTGCGGATGCGCACGTTGACGAGCGAGGCCTCGATGCGCGGGTTCGACCCCACGATCAGGATCGCGTCCGCATCCTCAATGCCGGAGATGGTGGTGTTGAACAGGTAGGAGCCGCGGCCATAGACCGGGGTCAGCACGCTGCCGTCCTGGCGGGCGTCGACGTTGGTGACGCCGAGGCTCTCCATGAGGAGCTTCAGGGCGTACATCTCCTCAACGGCAGCAAGATCGCCCACGATGGCGCCGATGCGCTTCGGGTCAGTGCCCTTTACGCGGGCAGCGATGGTTGCGAAGGCTTCCTGCCAGGAGGCCGGACGCAAGCGGCCGTTCTCCCGCACGAATGGACGGTCGAGGCGCTGGAGGCGCAGGCCGTCTACGATCTGGCGGGTCTTGTCGGTGATCCACTCCTCGTTCACCGCCTCGTTCACCCGGGGCAGGATGCGCATGACCTCGCGGCCGCGAGAGTCGACCCGGATCGAGGAGCCGACGCCAT
>DASQTM010000027.1:0-4279 GCA_035641875.1 Microvirga sp.
GTGAGACCGGCGCAGAACACCCGCCAGAACCCCCGCTCCCTGAGGTAGCCGGCAAGTCCCGTCGAGGTTGTCCGGTCCGCCTCCATGAAGCCCGAATAGCTGTCGATCTTCGGGTTGTGCCCTTTGCGGATGACAAGCTGCGCGTGCGGGATGCTCAGATCGCGGGAAATCTCGGCTCCCGGGGTCCCCTGGATGCAATGATCCGGCCAGAGCACCTGGGAACCGTAGGACAGCTCCGTCGTCTCGAACGGCTGCCGTCCGGAATGCCTCGACGCGAAGGAGGCGTGGCCCTCGGGATGCCAATCCTGCGTCAGCACCACGTGGCGGAACGCCCGCGCCAGGCGGTTGATCGGATCAATGACCGCGTCCCCGTCCGGCACTGCGAGCGCTCCGCCGGGGAGAAAATCGTATTGGACGTCGACTACGATCAGGACGTCGGCTTCTCCTAACGTCAGCTTCGTCATGTCCATGTCCCCGAGCCTGAACTGACAACACGATAACAGCGCCCAACGAAAAAGGCAGCCGGTTGCCCGACTGCCCTCTCTCCAGGCTGCTTCCTCCAACTATTGCGGAAGCTTGTCGTCAATGCCCTTCACGTAGAAGTTCATGCCGAGAACCTGCTCGTCGGAGAGCGCGCCGTTGCCCTTGCACTCCACCTGCGAGCCGTCCTGCTTGGCGATCGGGCACTTGAACGGGTTGAGCCTGCCGGACCGAATGGCGGCCTCGGTCTCCTCCGCCAGCTTCTTCACGTCGTCGGGCATGTTCCTGTAAGGAGACATGACCACCATGTTGCTGGCAAGGCCGCCCCAGACGTCCTCGGACTTCCAGGCGCCGTCGAGAACCGCCTTGGTGCGGGCCACGTAGTAGTCGGACCAGTTGTCCACGATGGCGGTGAGCTGCGCCTTCGGGGCGAAGCGCTCCATGTCGGAGGCCTGGCCGAAGCCGAAGCGGCCCCGGGCCTCCGCCGCCTGGATCGGAGCCGGGCTGTCCGTGTGCTGGGCCAGCATGTCCACGCCCTGGTCGAGCAGCGCCTTGGCGGCGTCGCCTTCCTTGGCTGGGTCATACCAGGAGTTCGCCCAGACGATCTTGATCTTGACGTTCGGGTTTACCGATTGCGCACCGAGGAAGTAGGAGTTGATGCCCGCCACCACTTCCGGGATCGGGAAGGCGCCCACATAGCCGATCACGCCGGACTTGGTCATCTTGCCGGCGATCTGGCCGATGATGTACCGGCCCTCGTGGAACTTGGCCGCATAGGTGGAGAGGTTCGGGTTACGCTTGAAGCCGGTCGCATGCTCGAACTTGATGTTCGGGTACTTTTTCGCGACCTTCAGGGTCGGCTCCATGAAGCCGAACGAGGTGGTGAAGATCAGGCCATGCCCGGTCCGAGCGAGCTGCTCGATGGCGCGTTCGGAATCGGCCTCCGGCACGCTCTCCACATAGGTGGTCTCGACCTTGTCGCCGAACGCCTTCTCGATGGCCTTGCGGCCGACATCGTGCTGATAGCTCCAGCCGTGGTCGCCCACCGGGCCCACATAGATGAAGCCGACCTTCAGCTTCTGCTGGGCCGCCGCGCCCCCCGCCGACAGGGCCAGGGCCGCCCCTGCCAGTACTCCGAAAACCGTCCGTGAAAACATGCTCGCTCCCTTGGGTTGATGGTTCAGATATCCGTCGCAGGTCCCGGCCATTCTGGCAAGAAACCTCCGGTCGCCATGTGCCTACAATATCACCTTCCTGCCTACCGGTCAGGCACGAAAGGCATCCCTAAGGAACCGGGCGCGCCTATGGCCCGGCCATGGCGCAGGGACAGAAGCAGCAGGGCGATGATCGTGGCCAGATAGGGCACCGCCGACAGAAGCTGGGATGGCACCCCGAACTGGGCCGCCTGGGCATGAAGCTGCAGCACGGTCGCCGCCCCGAAAATGTAGGCTCCCACCAGAACCCAGCCCGGCCGCCAAGCGGCGAAGACCACCAGCGCCAGCGCGATCCAGCCGCGCCCTGCGGTCATTCCCGGGGACCAGAAGCGGGTATAGACGAGGGCCAGATAGGCTCCCGCCAGGCCGGCGCAGCCGCCGCCGAACACGATGGCCCAAAAGCGGATTCGCCAGACCGGAAGGCCCAAGGCATGGGCCGAGGTGTGGTTCTCGCCGACCGAGCGCAAGGTCAGGCCGGACCGAGACCGGACCAGATAGACGGCCACGAGAACCACCAGGGCCACGGACATGTAGACGAAAAGATCTTGTCCGAAGAAGAGGCGGCCGACGAAGGGCAGATCGCTAAGACCCGGAATGTGGACCGGCGCCACCGGATCACGGCGGGACCCGACGAAGGGCGCGCCAATCAGGCCGGACAGGCCCAGGCCGAAGATTGTCAGGGCAAGGCCCGATCCCACCTGATTGGCGGCAAAGCCTAAGACCACCAGCGCGAACAGGGCCGACATCGAGGCGCCGGCCACGACGCCTGCGGCCACCCCGAGCAGGGTCGAATCGAAGGTGACGGCGGCGGCGAAGCTGCAGGCCGCGCCCATGGCCATCATGCCCTCGACGCCAAGATTCAGCACCCCCGAGCGCTCTGTCACGAGTTCGCCCAAGGCGGCGATCAGCAGCGGCGTCGAGGCGGTGACGATGGTGAGCAGAATGGCCTCGTAGATGGTCACTGGCCCCCTCCCCGTGTGACGAAACGCATGCGGTAGCTCACCAGGGCGTCGGCCGCCAGGACGCACAGGAGCAGAATGCCCTGGAACGCCTGCGTCAGGTCGAGCGGCAGCTTGAGCAGGATCTGTGCGCTCTCGCCGCCGATGAAGGTGAGCGCGACGACGAGCGCCGCGACCAGGATGCCGATGGGATTGAGCCTGCCCAGGAAGGCCACGGTGATCGCCGTGAAGCCATATCCCGGGGAAATCGAGGGCTGGAGCTGTCCGATCTGCCCGGACACCTCGGCGATCCCCGCAAGGCCGGCAAGCCCGCCGGAGATGGCGAACACCGCCAGCGTGGTCGTCCGCGAGCTGAAGCCGGCGAAACGGGCAGCGCGGGGCGCATCGCCCGTGAGCTTGAGGCGGTAGCCAAAAAGGGTCCGTCCGAGGATCACGGCCGTCACCAGAACGGCGATGGCGGCGAAGACCGCCCCCCAATGGACCCGGCTCGCCTCCACCACCGGAGGTAGGGTGGCGGCCGCATCGAAGGTGACGGATTGCGGGAAGTTGAAGCCCTTCGGGTCGCGCCAGGGTCCGCGCACCAGATAATCGAGGATCAGCTGCGCCACATAGACCAGCATCAGGCTGGTGAGGATCTCGCTGACCCCGAAGCTGGTCTTGAGAAAGGCCGGGATGAGGCCGTAGAGCGCCCCGCCGGCGATCCCGAGCAGGAGCATGATCGGCAGAACCCAGAACCCTGCTTCGGTCCCGTTGGTGGAGAGCGCCAGCCAGCTGCCGAAAACCGCTCCCATCACGTACTGGCCCTCGGCGCCGATGTTCCAGAAATTGGCGCGAAAGCAATAGGACAACCCGATGGCGATGAGGGCCAGAGGCGTCGCCTTGACGAGGAGCTCCTGCAGCGCCCAGGGGTCGCTCAGGGGCTGGGCCACGTAGACGTTGAAAGCCGCAACCGGCGAGCGGCCCATGAGCCAGATCACGAAGCCGGCGATGAGAAAGGCGGTGATGAAAGCCGCCACCGGCGCAAGCGCCCGCATCACCGGAGAGACCACGGTGCGGGGCGTCAGCTCAAAGCGCATGGACGCCTCCTTCCCCGTGGACGACGCCCAGCATTTCCAGGCCCACGGCCTCCTTGGTCCATTCCCTGATGGGCCTGAGCGGGCTCAACCGGCCGTGGTGGATGACGGCCATCTTGTCGGCCACCTCGAAAAGTTCGTCCAGGTCCTGGCTGACCACCACCACGGCGCTGCCCTCGCGGGCGAGATCCACCAGGGACTGGCGGATGAGGCGCGCCGCGCCCGCATCGACGCCCCAGGTGGGCTGATCCACGATGATGAGCCGGGGCCGCCGGATGATCTCGCGGCCGATGACGAATTTCTGGAGATTGCCGCCGGAGAGCTTGCGCGCCGGCGGATCGCCTTCCGGCGCGCGCACGTCGAAGCTCTTGATGATCGAGCGGGCAAGCCGCCTGGCGGCGCTGAGCAGGATAAACCCCGCCCGGCTCACCTCGGCGGCCGCGTGGGAGATCAGGGTGTTCTCGCTCAGGCGATGGGTGGGCGCGGCCGCATGGCCCAGGCGCTCCTCCGGCACGAAAGCCGCGCCGCGCCTGCGCCGGGCGTCGATCCCCAG
>DASQTM010000028.1:0-3156 GCA_035641875.1 Microvirga sp.
GCCGAGCCGGCCCATCAGCATGCCGCAGACCGTCAGCGCGAAGATGTGATAAAGCGGCAGCGCCGTCACCATCACGTGGTCGGCGCGCGCGCCGAGGCTGCTCTTCATCCAGAGGTCCATCTGGACGACGTTCGCGGCGACGTTGCGGTGGGTGAGCGTCGCGCCCTTGGCGACGCCGGTCGTGCCGCCGGTGTATTGCAGGAAGGCGATGTCGTCGGGCGAGACGGTGACGGGCTGCAGCCGCCTCTCCGCTCCCTCGGCCACGATGCTCTTGAAGGACAGGGCTTCTGGCAGGCGGTAGGGCCTGACCGCCTTCTTCAGGTAGCGCGACACCAGATTGACGATGGCGCCCTTCAATCCCAGCAAATCCCCCGGCGTTACGAGAAGGACGCGATCGAGCTTGAGAGCCGGCAGGGATTCCTCCACCACCGCGGCGAAGTTTTCGAGCACGAAGAGGAAGCGGGCTCCGGAGTCGTTGAGCTGGTGCGTCAGCTCCCGGGGCGTGTAGAGCGGGTTGACGTTGACCACCGTGCCGCCCGCCAGCTGAATGCCGTACAGGATGGCCGGATAAGCCATCACGTTGGGCAGCATGATCGCGACCCGGTCGCCCTTCTGAAGCCCCTGTCCCTGAAGCCACGCCGCGACCGCATCGGCGTTGCGCCCCAGCTCCGCATAGGTCATCCGCTTGCCGAAGCTCTCGACGGCAGGCCGATTCGGATATTCGGCAACGGCTGTGCGAAAGATGTCGACGAGCGTTCCGATCCGGCTTTCGTCGATGGTGTGAGGAATGTTCGCGGGATACGATTCGAGCCAGGGCTTGGCTGTGGGAGCGCCCGCCGCGCCTTTGAGCGCAGCCGGCTGGGTGGTGGCGTTCATTGTTGTCCTACCGCTTCGAGGCGTGGTTGCTTCATGGGAGATGGCGTCTCCGGTGAAGCTTAAATTGGCGCGGAAGATAGGTTTTGTCGATGGTCTTGATACTAAGGTGCGGCCGGCCCCGGATGGGGCCGGCCGCACAGGGTCTCAAGGCGCCTTCTGGAGCACCATTTCGGCCGGGCGGCCGCTCAGCTCCGCCATGTGGTCGAACCGGGTCGAGAAGGTGCCCACCCCGGCGGTGACCGAGCGCAGTTCGACGATGAGGCCGCCGATCTCCGACTCCGGGATCGTCGCGCTGATCACGTCCCAGCCGGTCCAGCCGGGGCGCCCGTCATAACCCAGGATCTGCCCGCGCCGGGCGGTCACGAGGCCCGTGGCCTTGGACAGGGCCTCGGACGGGATGGTGATCTCCACCGACAGAATGGGCTCCAGCAGCACGGGCTTGGCCTTCGGCAGGGCCTCCGCAAGCGCAAGCCTTGCCGCAGCCTGGAAGGCTGCGTCGGAGGAATCCACCGTGTGGTAGGAGCCGTCCGTGAGGGCCACCGCAAGATCAACTACGGGATAGCCGAGGGGGCCGCATTTGAGGGCGTCCCGCACCCCCGTCTCCACCGAGGGGATGTACTGGCGCGGAACCACGCCGCCGGTGATCCGGTCTTGGAAGGCGAAGCCCTCCCCGCGAGGCAGCGGCTTGACCTCGATCATCACGTCCCCGAACTGGCCGTGTCCGCCGGACTGCTTGCGGTGCCGGCCCCGGGCGGCGGCCGGCAGGCGGATCGTCTCGCAATAGGCGACCTTGGGCTTTCCGGTCTCCACGCCAACCTGGAAGCGGCTGGAGAGCTTTTCCACCGCCACCCGCAGGTGCATCTCGCCCTGTCCGAGCAGCCGGATCTCCCCGATCTCGGGGCGGCTGTCCACCAGGAGGGAAGGGTCCTCTTCCGTGAGTTTGGCAAGGGCGCTGGAGAGGCGCACGTCATCCTTGCGGTCCTTGACCTTCAGCGACACCGCATAGACTGGCTCGGGAGGCGCGGAGGACAGGACGGCTTCCGGACGGGCCTTGCCGGCCGCGAAGCTGTCCGCCGTCGCGATGCCCTCGAGCCTGCCGAAGCCCAAGGTCGCGCCCGCCTTCGCCTCGCCCACCCGGCTTGTCGTGCCGCCGAGAAGCTGGAGCAGGCTGCCGATCCGGGCCTCCGCGCCGCGGGAGCCGACCACCGTGTCGCCTTCGCGGAACGCGCCCCGCAGCACCCGGGCTACGGACAGCTTGCCGCCCTGCCCCATGTGCAGGGTCTTCATCACCTGGGCCAGGGGTGGGCCGTCTTCCGCAACGCCGAGCCGCGCCCGGGTCTCGGCCATGGAGGGAGCCTCATGGCGCAGGGCCTTGAGAAGCCGCGTGACCCCGTTGCCGCGCTCGGCCGAGCCGATGAGCACCGGCACCACATGGCTCTCCTTGAGCTCCCGCGCGAGGTCGTCGAACACCAGGTCCTTCGGAGGCTCGATCTCGGAGATCAGGTCCTCCATCAGCTCATCATCGTAATCGGCGAGGCGCTCGAGCATGGCGTAGCGCGCCTCGCGCTCGCGAAGCCCCTCTCCGTCCGGCAGGTCCACCACCTCGCTCGGCGCATGCTCGCGGTAGATGAAGGCGCGCTCCAGGGCGAGGTCGATGAAGCCCACCGCGATGCCGTCCCGCCAGATCGGGATCTGGCGCAGGAGGAGCGGCGTGCGCGAGGCGCGCTGCAGCATGGCCAGGGTCTCGCGGATGCGCCGGGTCGCGGCGTCGATCTTGTTGATGAAAAGGAACCGGGGAACGCCGGCCTCTTCCAGTTCCCGCAAGGCAATATCAAGGGCCGGGATCTTGCGCTCGTCCGCCTCGCACACGACCACCGCCGCGTCGCAGGCCGGCATGACGTTGCGCATTTCGTGCAGGAATTCCGTCGAGCCGGGGCAGTCGACGAAGGTCATGGTCTCGCCGAGGAAATCCACCGTCGCCACGTTGGGCTCGATGCTCATGCCGTGGGCGCGGGCTTCTGCGCTGCCGTCGCCGACGCTGTCGCCGCTGGAGACCCGGCCCGCCCGGGAAACCGCGCCGGTCCGCTCCAGGATCGCCTCCAGGAGAGTGGTCTTGCCGCTCTGGAATGGGCCGACGATGGCAATGCATCGCGGGCCCGCCGCTCCTCTGCCGTTGGGTGCCATGAAAGTCTCCTTCCCGTGCCCCTTATCGTGCGCTCTTGACGGCTGCTTGTCATGGGATGCTCTGCCTCTCGGGAAGGGTTGGCAAGAGGCATTTGC
>DASQTM010000029.1:0-2000 GCA_035641875.1 Microvirga sp.
GATCCTGCGCCGCCTCGATCATTCGGCCATCTATCTCCTGATCGCAGGAACCTACACGCCGTTCCTCACGCAGATGAAGGTGGGAATCGAGTCGATCGCCCTGGCGGCCAGCCTGTGGACGATCTCCGCGGTGGGAATCGCCCTGAAGCTTTTTCTTCCCGGACGTTTCGACCGGCTTTCGATTGCCCTGTACCTTCTCGTGAGCTGGAGCGGGGTTCTCGTCTTCGAGGCCATCTTCGGCGCTCTCCCAGGTTCGACGATCCGGCTGCTGGTGGCCGGCGGAATCCTCTACACAGCGGGCGTAATCTTCCATCTCTGGGAGAGCCTCCGATTCCAGAACGCGATCTGGCATGGCTTCGTCCTGATCGCTGCAGCGTGCCATTACGGAGCCGTGCTCGACTGCCTCGTGCTGACCCGCCTTCAGACGTAGCCGACCGGGGAGCAGCGCCCGACATCCCTCAGCGCGACCGCACGAGCCTGCCTCCCTCATAGGTGCGAACGGGATTGCCCCGTTCCACCGTGATGCGCACCAGCCATTGCTGGAACTGCGCCACATCACGCTCCCGTTCATGCACCGCCGCGATCAGCGACTTCAAACGTGCGATCGCCAAGGCTTTGTTGCGGTGCTGCGAGCGCTCGTCGCGAGCGATGACGGACGCGCCCGTAGGCCGGTGCGTCGCCCGGACGGCGCTTTCCGTGCGGTTCTGGTGCTGCCCGCCGGGACCTCCGGCCCGCAGGGTTTCAAAAAACAGGTCCGCTTCGTGCAGTTCGGGCTGCTTGGGCGGTTCGGGCAGGCGGCTCACGGAAACGAACCAGTTCTTTCGCCGGTGGCCGGGCCTGAGGCTGCTCCTTGCAATCCACTGCACGCTGCCTTCCCAAGACCGGGCAAAGGATGCGGCAGCCTCGCCGTCGATGGACACGAAGACGGATGGGCGGCCCGCTTCCATTTCGGCGCCGAAGGCCAAGTCGTGGTCGGCCGCTTCCTCCCGCATGATCTCGACGATTCGGGCCACGGCGTCGCGGCACTCGGCGGGCCCGCGGCCTGCCGTCACGCAGAGCAGGATGGTGCTCATGTGCGCTTCCTTCCAGGTTCGCGGGACGCGCGTCCCGCGGTCTTGAAGGTGATGAGCGGGCGCATGACGGCCACGATGCGGGCCAGCCCATGCGCTTCGAGATCGGCCACGACGCGGCGGATGTCCTTGTAGGCCTCCGGCGCCTCCTCCACCAACAGCTTGCGGTCCATGCAGATCACCCGGCCGCCGAAGGGGTTGCGGGTCAGCTTCTCGAGGCTTCCGGCCTCCGTTCTCACGCGCTTCTCCATGGAGCCCCGGTCGTGCTTGCGTCCGGCTCCATGGGCCAGCGAGAACAAGGCCGCCTCGGCCTTGTCTGCGAGAGGCTCCACCAGATAGGTCACAGCCCCCCGCGACCCGGGAACGGCAAGGAGAGAGCCCTTGGACGAGGCCGCTCCCTTTCGGTGCAGGATCGCGTCGCCCTCCCGCTCCGCGAAGTTGTGGGGAGCGTCTACCACCTCGACGCCCTCCGTACGCAGGGCCTCGATGGCACGGGAGGCAATGACGCGCCGGTTGAGCGCGGCAAAGCGCAGGGCCGTATCGTGATCCGCCAAGTAGCCGAGGCCGCCTCCCTCCAGCAACAGTCCTTCGGCATTGCCCGGATGATGGGATGCGAGCGTCTGCGCGCCGAGGCCCCGGGACCCGGAATGGACCAGGAGGAACAGGCCGCCTTTGGCGATCCCGGCCTTCCTGGCGGCAGACTCGTGGACGATCTCCGCAACGGCCTGAACCTCGCAGAAATGATTGCCGCCGCCGATGGTGCCGAGGCTTTCGGCGAAAGCGCCGGCCGCAATGCCATGCCGGTCGAGCAGGGCGTGCGCATCTCCGGGCCAGGAGCCCTCGAGCGCCAGCAGGCGGTCGGCCGCCTTGTCCAGCTTGAGCCGGCGTTCCGGCAGGTCGAGGGCCCAGAACTGCATGCCGCAGCCGATG
>DASQTM010000030.1:0-7494 GCA_035641875.1 Microvirga sp.
AAAACACGTCCCATTTCCCCTGGTACCTGGTAGCCCGCCTTCCTGGCTGCGACTCACCAAATCACGACTGGGGTGCCCCCGTCGCAGGAGCCACATTAGCCAGCGCGGCCGGGCAAGCAACCGAATGAAGGCACAAAATGGGCAATGGAGGGGGGTTTTCGAAGGCATGTTGCACAAACGCAACGTTTAACCCGAGGGGCATTTACCCTCTGTTAAAACTTCAGGCCCGGATCTTAACAAACCCTTAAAACACAGGGGTTTGATCCATCGGGCCCATACGGTCTCAGGGCCGGCGCCGCATGGTTTGCTTGCAACAATGAGAGGCCTCCTGTGAATAACCCTGCCTCATTCCCGGCGAAGCGCCGCCGCTCAAAAGAGAAGGGCGGGATATCCCGCCCTTCTCGAATCATAGCCAGGAAGGTTCTGATCGGGGATCGTTTCGTGAACGGAAACCTGCCGTCCGCTCGTCGGACCAAACCTCAGGCCACCTTCGGGTTGAGGACGCCCCGGCGAATCTGATCCTCCTCGATGGATTCGAACAGGGCCTTGAAGTTGCCCTCTCCGAAGCCGTCGTCGCCTTTCCGCTGGATGAACTCGAAGAAGATCGGGCCGATGGCCGTCTTGCCGAAGCGCTGCAGCAGGACCTTTGTGAAGCCTCCCTCGACCACGCCCTCGCCGTCGATGAGGATACCGTTCTTGCGAAGCCGGTCCAGCGGCTCCTCGTGGCGGGGCAGGCGCTTGTCGATGCGCGAATAATAGATCTCGTTGGGGGCCGGCATAAACTCGAGCCCCGCATCGATGAGGCTTTCGATGGATTCGTAGAGGTCCAGCGAGCCCAAGGCCACGTGCTGGATGCCCTCGCCCTTGTACTCCTGCAGGTATTCCTCGATCTGGCCGGTCTCGCCCGCATCCTCGTTGATGGGAATGCGGATCTTCCCGTCCGGGCTCGTCATGGCGCGGGAATGCAGGCCCGTCATTTTCCCCTCGATGTCGAAATACCGGATCTGGCGGAAGTTGAAGAGGCGCTCGTAGAACCCGGCCCATTCGTTCAGCCGCCCGCGAAAGACGTTGTGGGTCAGGTGATCGATGTAATGAAGGCCGACGCCGCGGGGCTTGGGATCGGGCTCGCCCAGCCACTCGAAATCCACGTCGTAGATGGAGCCTTTCGCACCGTATCGGTCGACGAAATAGATCTGCAGGCCGCCGATGCCCTCGATGGCGGGGATTTCGAGCTCGTTGGGCCCGACCTCGGTCTGGGCCGGCTTGGCGCCGAGCCTGAGGGCGCGCTCATAGGCGTGTTTCGCGTCCACCACCCGAAAGGCCATCGCCGGCGCGGAGGGGCCATGCTGGCTCGCAAACCGCTCCGCGAAGGAGCCAGGCTGCGCATTCACGATGAAATTGATGTCCCCCTGCCGATAGAGGGTGACATTCTTCGAGCGGTGCCGGGCGACGACGCTCAGCCCCATGGTCTTGAACAGCTTGTCCAGCTGCTGCGGGTCCGGATGGCAGAACTCGACGAACTCGAAGCCGTCCGTCCCCATGGGATTCTCGTCAGAGATGTTGGGTGGCGGCGCGTCGTGCGGAAACGGTCCCATTGGATTTCCTCCTGTCATGCGTTCGGCCCGCTGGGGCCGTCTTCTCGATGAACAACGCATGCGCCCCTGCGGCGGATGCGTTCCTGTCTTCAGGCCGCGTCCGGCTGGCTGGCCGGAGCGGCATCCTGAAAGGCTTTGAGAGCGGCGCAGGCCGCATCGACGGCTGCAATCTTGGGATATGCGTCGAGCGGGACGTTGAAGCGCCGGGCGTTGAAGACTTGCGGCACGAGATAGACGTCCGCCAGGGTGATGCGGGAGCCGAAGGCGTAGGGGCCCGGCTCGATCAGGGCCTCAATCGTATCGAAACCCTCGCGCACCCAATGGGCGTACCATTCATCGGCGGCCGCCTGGTCGTGCCCCATCTTAGTCTTGAGGTAGCCCAGGGTGCCGGAATTGTTGAGCGGATGGATGTCGCAGGCGATCAGGCTGGCGACGGCCCTGACCCTGGCCCGGTTGGCTGCGCCCACGGGCAGCAGGGGCGGCTCCGGATAGACCTCGTCGAGATATTCGAGGATGGCCGGGGATTGGATGAGGGTCGCGCCGCCGATGTCGAGGGAGGGCACCCGTTGCTGGGGATTGACCGCCCTGTAGCCCTCCTGGCGCTGCTCCCCTTTCAGCAGGTTCACCGGCACGGCTTCATAGGCGACGCCCTTCAGGTTGAGGGCGATCCTGACGCGATAGGCTGCGGAAGAGCGGAAATAGGTGTAAAGCCTCACCCCTCGCCCTCCCCTTCGCCCTCAGGCGCCATGGAGCGGGCGTGGCCGCTCAGCCTGTCGATGAGGGAGACGAGCAATTCCTGCTCTTCGGCCGTCAGGACCGAGACGAAGCGCTCCTCGAAGGCCAGGGCCTGAGGCGCCAGAGCCTCGTAGATGTCGCGGCCCTCCGGGGTGAGCGCCAGCAATTCCTCGCGCCGGTCGTCCTGATTGGCGCGGCGGACGATCAAGCCGCGCTGCTCCAGGGCGGAAACGGCCCGGGACACGGTTGATTTGTGCATGACCCCATGAGCGGCGATGTCCCGCGCGGTGCGATCTTCATACTGCCCGAGGGTGGCGACGACCCGCCATGCGGGGATCGAGAGGCCGAAGCGCTCCGCATAGATCTGCGCCAGCGCATTGGAGGTCAGGCTCGCCAGGACGTTGAGCCGATACGGCAGGAAACGCTCAAGCACCACCTGAGGCCCGAGACGTTCCTTCCTCGCTGCGGATCGTGCTGCCATCGTTGACAAAAACCGTTGCTCGTGCAACTAATAACTCGAATTCGTTGCATTGGCAACTAGAGTGTCGAGCCGTCCGGTCAATGCCTTGAGGGCAGCCGCAGCGGCTCCTCCAGGGAGACCGCTCATGAACGTGCAGAACGTCTCAGGCTTTCAGCCTCCTCAGCCCCGCACCAGCGCCCTTGTGCCCGGCTACATGTCGGGCTTCGGCAACTCCTTCGAAACCGAAGCTCTCGAAGGCGCGCTGCCCATCGGGCGCAACTCGCCGCAGAAGCTCAATTACGGCCTCTATGCCGAGCAGCTTTCCGGTTCCCCCTTCACCGCACCGCAGGCCACCAACCAGCGCTCCTGGCTCTATCGCATTCGCCCGAGCGTGAAGCATTCGGGTCGCTACGTGAAGGCTGACAAGGGCTTCATGCGCACGGCCCCGGCGGCGCGGGAGGAGAGCGATCTGCCCCTGGGCCAGTTGCGCTGGGATCCTGTTCCCCTTCCGGACGAGGACCTCACCTTCGTGTCGGGCCTTCGCACCATCACCACGGCGGGGGATTCCGACACCCAGGTGGGCATGGCGGCCCATGTTCTGCTCCTCACCCGCTCCATGGAGAACGAATACTTCTTCAATGCGGACGGGGAATATCTCGTGGTGGCGCAACAGGGCCGCCTGCGCTTTCGCACCGAGTTCGGGATGATCGAGATCGAGCCGGGAGAGATCTGCGTGATTCCCCGCGGCGTGATCTTCAAGGTGGAGCTCATCGACGGGGCCGCGCGCGCCTACGTGTGCGAGAATTACGGCGGCTCCTTCACCCTGCCCGACCGGGGGCCGATCGGCGCCAACTGCCTGGCCAACCCGCGCGATTTCCTCACTCCCGTGGCGGCCTATGAGGACAAGGAGGAGCCCTCCAGTCTCTTCGTCAAATGGGGCGGCGAGCTCTATAGGGCCGAGATCGCCCAGTCGCCCCTCGACGTGGTGGCCTGGCACGGCAACTACGCGCCGTACAAATACGACCTGCGCCACTTCTCGCCGGTGGGCGCGATCATGTTCGATCACCCGGACCCATCGATCTTCACGGTGCTGACCGCCCCCTCCGAGACGCCCGGCAGCGCCAACGTGGACTTCGTGATCTTTCCCGAGCGCTGGATGGTGGCGGAGAACACGTTCCGTCCGCCCTGGTACCACCGCAACCTCATGTCCGAGTTCATGGGCCTGATCTACGGCGTCTACGACGCCAAGCCCGAGGGCTTCGTGCCCGGCGGCATGTCGCTGCACAACCAGATGCTGCCGCATGGTCCCGACGCGACGGCTTTCGAACATGCGAGCAATGTTGAGCTGAAGCCGGTCAAGCTCACCGGCACTATGGCGTTCATGTTCGAGACGCGCTTTCCGCAGCGGGTGACGAAATACGCCGCCGAACTGCCGACCCTGCAGGAGACCTACATCGATTGCTGGCGGGATCTAAAGAAGCACTTCGATCCGAACCGGCGCGAGCCGAAGTAAGGCGCGGCAGCCGCCGAATGGGCTACGGCTTGGGCTCGAATTCCAGGCCGTTTCCAATCTCGTCGATGGTGAGCGGCGCACGGCGCGGCAAGGTCTTCCAGATCGCCTTCGCCGGCTTGTCGCTGTTGCTGTTCCCCGTCGAGATCTTCATCTTGCCGCTGAGATAATTGACGCTGACATCCGTGGTGTCGAGGCTGCGGCGGTTGGTCGTGCTGCGGTCGTAGCCGATCAGTTCGAGGCGCCCGTTCCTGTACTGGAGCGTGTGGCTCATTCCGGACATGTCCCAGCCGCCTGCGCTGAGCCAGAGATTCAGGTTCACCCGCAAATTGCCGCGGTCGATCGCCAGGCCGTCCTCGAAGGGATCGGCCATCACCGGATCCGTGCGGCGGGGAATCAGCGTGCGGTTTTCAAGCTGCAGAACGAAATCGCCCGCCGGCCCGTTGCGGAACGCGACCGCCAGGATGCGCGGATTCGTATCGAAGGGGTTC
Source organism: Microvirga sp. (assembly GCA_035641875.1). Lineage (GTDB taxonomy): Bacteria > Pseudomonadota > Alphaproteobacteria > Rhizobiales > Beijerinckiaceae > Microvirga. Next base: position 4,792 of record DASQTM010000030.1, read on the forward strand.
TCGCCGAGCCCCGGATTCTTGACGATGTTCTTCGGATCGTTTTGGCGAAGAACCAGCGCGAGATCGGGAATGGCATCCCGGTTGAGATCGCCCGACGCCTGCGCTTCCAGCACCCAGCCGCGGGGCACGAAGCCCGCCGCCGAAGAGGCCTGTTTCGGCAGACTCGGATAGGTCACGTCGGGAATGACAGGGTCCTGCGCCAGGGCCCCGGCGGCGGGAAGCGTCCCGCCACCAAGCGCGCAACAGAGGAGGAGCGCCATGGGGAATGCCGCCCTCCCCGCCTTGAGACCCTCCATCGTCACGACCGGCCGCGGGTGCGGATCATGAAGGTGTCGAAGGCGTATTCGTTGAGCTGCCACCAGGGCAGCACGTCGTTGCGGTAGGCCACCATGGAATCGTAGCCCTTCTTGAAGTCCGGGCTCTTGGCGGAGAGTTCGCCGTAGAGTTCGTTCGCCGCCTTCAAGGAGGCTTCCATGATGGGTTGAGAGAACGTGCGCAGTTCCGCGCCCGCGCCGATCATGCGCCGCAGGGCCTGGCCGTTCACCGCATCGTATTTCGCCAGCATCCAGTTGTTGGCCGCCTCGGCCGCGTGGAACATCAGGGCCTGATAGTGCTTAGGCAGCTCGCTCCACTTCTGCTGGTTGATCACGAGATGCAGCATGGCGCCGCCCTCCCACCAGCCCGGGGCGTAGTAGTACTTGGCAACCTTCAGGAAGCCCAGCTTCTCGTCGTCATAAGGACCGACGAACTCGGCCGCGTCGAGGGTGCCGCGTTCCAGGGCCGGGTAGATGTCGCTGGGGGCGACCTGCTGCGGGACGACTCCGAGCTTGGCGAGCACCTGCCCGCCCAACCCGCCGATGCGGAACTTGAGGCCGTTCAGGTCCTCGACCGTATTGATCTCCTTGCGGAAGAAGCCGCCCATCTGTGTGCCGGAATTGCCGCAGGCGAGCGATGTGGCGTTGAACCGGCCGAGCACCTCGTTGATCACCTCCTTGCCGCCGCCGAAATGCCACCAGGAATGGTGCTGGCGGGCGTTGAGGCTGAAGGGCACGCCGGTGCCGAGCCCCAGCGCCGGCTCCTTGCCGGAATAGAAATAGACCGGGGTGTGGGCGCATTCCACCGCGCCGGACTGCACCGCGTCCAGGGCCTGAAGGCCGCCGACGATCTCGCCGGGGGCGAAGATCTGGATCTGGAACTTGTTGTCGGTGGCCTCGGCCATGTACTTGGCAAAGGTCTGGGCGGTGCCGAAGATCGTATCGAGGGATTTCGGGAAGCTCGAGGTCAGCCGCCAGCGGATCTCCGGCATCGATTGCGCGATGGCGGGCGCGGCCACCGTGCCGGCGGCCGCCGCAAGCCCTGCTCCCTGGAGGAAGTTTCTTCTTTTCATCGTGGTCATGGGCGTTTCCCTGTCAATTATTTCATTGCAAGCTAGCCTATGATCCGCTGAACTGGAAATGGTCTAGCAACAAGATCATGCACGAATTCTGTGGGAGCATGAACCACAACAACGCGACGGGTGGCCATGAAGCTTTCTTCCCTCAATCAAGGCCGTGACGGCCGGCTCGTGGTGGTCTCGAAGGACCTGACCCGGGCGACGGATGCGTTTTTCATCGTTCCCACCCTCCAGGGGGCCCTGGACGAATGGGACCGGGTCGAGCCCCGCCTGCGCGACCTCGCGGAACAGCTGGAGCATGGGTCCGTCCCGTCCTTCCGCTTTCACGAGCACGACTGCGCCTCCCCCCTGCCCCGGGCCTATCAATGGGCGGACGGCTCGGCCTATGTGAACCATGTGGAGCTGGTGCGCAGGGCCCGCGGGGCCGAGATGCCTGCCTCCTTCTGGACCGACCCGCTCATGTACCAGGGCGGCTCCGATTCCTTCCTCGGACCTCGCGATCCGATCCCCGCCCTGGACGAGGCGCATGGGATCGACTTCGAGGCCGAGGTCGCCGTGATCACCGGCGACGTGCCCATGGGGGCGACCCGGGAGGAAGCGGCGGCCGCCATCCGCCTCGTGGTTCTGGTCAACGACGTCTCCCTGAGGAACCTGATTCCCGCGGAGCTGGCGAAGGGATTCGGCTTCTTCCACGCCAAGCCCTCCTCGACCTTGTCGCCCGCCGCCGTCACCCCCGACGAATTGGGGGATGCCTGGGACGGCGGCAGGCTCCACCTGCCCCTGCTCGCCAGCCTCAACGGAGCGCCCTTCGGCAAGCCCAACGCGGGCGCGGACATGACCTTCGATTTCCCGACCCTGATCGCCCATGCGGCCAAGACCCGGCCGCTCGGCGCAGGGACGATCATCGGCTCCGGCACCGTATCCAACAAGGACGAGGGCGGCGGCCCGGGCAAGCCCATCGCCGAGGGCGGGCTGGGCTATTCCTGCATCGCGGAACAGCGCACGGTGGAGACGATCCTCACCGGCGAGGCCAGAACGCCTTTCATGCGCTTCGGCGACACGATCCGCATCGAGATGAAGGACCGGGCCGGCCATTCGGTTTTCGGAGCCATCGAGCAAGAGGTGACGGCGCACCGGACGGGGGCTTGATGCGGATAGCCGGCAGATCAAGCTGAAGCTGCGACCTTGGGAGCCCGGATATGACGGATCAGCAAGGCTTTGCGATGAGGGGCAACTATGCCGATGCTGGTCCGTCAGGCGTCATAGAAGATAACGGTCGCGTCGGTTACGCATATTTCCTGTCGAAAAGC
>DASQTM010000031.1:0-3190 GCA_035641875.1 Microvirga sp.
GCCGGGCGCTCGCCTGCGGCCGCACCCTGCTCGGCCTCATCGAGCGCTGGAACGCCAAGCGCGGCTTCGATCCTCCGGTGCGGATCGGCATCGGCATCCATACGGGCGACGTGTTCTGCGGGGTGGTGGGGGACGAGGACAGGCTCGAATTCACCGTGGTGGGCGAGACCGTCAACATCGGCGCACGCATCGAGCAGGCCACCAAGGCCGCCGAGTGCAGCATCCTCGCCTCCGAGGAAACGGTGGCAGCCGCCGGCGAGGAGAGCCTGTGGACCGCCATCGAGCACGAGCCCCTGCCGGGAGTCACCCGGAAGATCGCTCTGATGAAGCCTGCTTAAGCTTCTTCCGCCTTCTTGCCCACCTCGTAGCGCAGGAGCAGCGGGGTCTGAGCGAGCGCGAAGGCGATGGTGAGGGGCATGATGCCGAAGACCTTGAAGCTCACCCAGAAATCGGTGGTCTGCGTGCGCCAGACGATCTCGTTGAGCACTGCCAGCGCGAAGAAGAACAGGGCCCAGCGCAGGGTTAGCTTGCGCCAGCCCTCCTCGGTGAGCTCGAACATGCTGTCGAGGACGATCTGAAGCAGGGGCTTGCGGAAGTAGAGGCCGCCCAGCAGCACGAGCCCGAACAGGGTGTTCACGATGGTGGGCTTGAGCTTGATGAAGATCTCGTTCTGCAGGAACAGGGTCAGCCCGCCGAACACCACCACCACCACGCCGGATACCAGGGGCATGATCGGCAGCTTGCGCACGAGGGCGTAATTGATGCTGAGCGCCGCAACGGTCGCCACGATGAAGAGCCCGGTCGCCGCAAAGATCCGCTGGCCCTCCGCAACGCCGAACCGGTCCCCATAGGCGTTGGCGAGGAAGAACAGGGCAAGCGGCCCAAGTTCGAGGGCGAGCTTGAGAAGGGGCGGAAGGCGCTTTTCGTCTGTCATGGTATCTTTCTAGACCATTTTTTGCGGAAGGGGACCAGGGGCATCCCCATCGGCTGTCATCCCGGGGCGAAGGCGAGGGACGGGGATCTACCGTCATGCGCGACGGGAGCTCTCCTCCCCCTTGTGGGGAGGAGGTGGAGGTGGGGGTGTTTGCACCGGACCTTCATAGGCTATCGCTCACACCCCCACCCGGCGCTTCGCGCTCACCCTCCCCACAAGGGGGAGGGAAACCAGAGGTGCCTCCTGTGACGCTACCGGTGATGGATTCCCTCCCCCTCCGCTTCGCTTCGGCCGGTCCGGTCCAAAGGACCGGGAGAATGACACAGCCGGTGGGCTCACGCCTCAAGCCCCGCAATGGCATGGGCAAAATCCCGTGCCGCGAAGGGCTCCAGGTCCTCCACGCCCTCGCCGACGCCGATGAAGTGGACCGGCAGGCCGAACCTTGCGGCCAGCGCCACCAGGATGCCGCCGCGGGCCGTGCCGTCGAGCTTGGTCATCACCAGTCCGGTCACGCCGGCGGCCTTCTGGAACAGCTCCACCTGGCTGATGGCGTTCTGGCCCACAGTGGCGTCGAGCACCAGGAGGGTGGCGTGCGGCGCGGTCTCGTCGAATTTCTTCATGACGCGCACGATCTTTTCCAGCTCGGCCATGAGGCCGGTCTTGTTCTGGAGGCGGCCCGCCGTGTCGACCAGCAGCACGTCCGTGCCGCCGGCCCTGGCCTCCTGGAGCGCGTCGAAGGCGAGGCCTGCCGCGTCCGCCCCCTGCTCGCGGGCGAGAACCGGCGCGCCGACCCGCTCGCCCCAGATCTTCAGCTGCTCGATGGCCGCCGCGCGGAACGTGTCGCCCGCCGCCAGCATCACCGTCAGGCCCTGGCCCCGGAATTTTTGGCTCAGCTTGCCGATGGTGGTGGTCTTGCCCGCCCCGTTGACGCCCACCATGAGAATGACGAAGGGCTTCTTCGTCCGGTCGATGGTCAGGGCATGGGCGACGGGCTGAAGCGTCTTCTCCACCTCGCCCGCCAGGATGGTCCTGACCTCCTGGGGCGAGATCTCCTTGTTGTAGCGGCCGGACGAGATCGCCTCGGTGATGCGCAGGGCGGTGGGCACCCCGAGATCCGCCCGGATCAGCGCGTCCTCCAGCTCCTCCAGGGTCGCGTCGTCGAGCTTGCGCTTGGTGAAGAGGCCGGTGACGCTCTCCGACAGGGACGAGGAGGTCCGGCGCATGCCCTCGGTCAGGCGCTGCCACCAGCCGCGGGCCGCGGCGGGCTTGGATTCGGGAGCCGGAGAGGCGGTCATTTCAGCCGCAGGGGGCTTCGCCTGAGGCTCCTCGGGACCGGTCTCGGTCACGATGCGCGGAACCGGCTTCTTCGGGTTGCCGCCCTCCGGGTCCACCCCTTCCACGGGCTGAAGATCGGCCCCGGCGAGCTGCGGGGGAGTTTTGCCGTCATCCGGGGTGTCGGGGGAGGCCGCCGTCACCGTCGAGGGCGCGGCCGCGAGATCGTCCGCTCCCGTGGTGGGCGGCGACGGCATGGTCTCGGGATGCCCTCCGGCCTGGGGGTGGCCCGCGGCCTCGGGGCGGGCCTCTGCCGGGTGGGCCCCGGCCTCCGGGTGGCTCTCGGCCTCAGGACGGCTCCCGGCCTCCGGGGTTTGCGGCGCGCTCTCGGGGGCGGCGTCGCCCTTGCGCCCGAAGAGGCGGGACAGGAATCCGGGCTTGTCGGGCTTCGTCTCTGCCATGGTTTCGGATCGCCCTTTTGAAGATCTGCTGCTTGCTTTCACGCGCACGCCTCGATAGCCGAGGCGTCATGAATGCGGAAGAGATAGTGTCGAAGGTGCTCTATCGCGATGCCCTGATGCTCGTGATCGACAAACCCGCCGGCCTGCCGGTGCATCCGGGCCCCAAGGGCGGCGAAACCCTGGTCCACCACCTGGACGCCCTGCGCTTCGGCCTGCCCCGCCGGCCCGAGGCGGCGCACCGCCTCGACAAGGACACGTCCGGCTGCCTGGTTCTCGGCCGCCACCCGAAGGCCATCGCCCGCCTCAACGAGCTTTTCCGAAAGAATGAGGTCGACAAGGTCTATTGGGCCGTGGTCGAGGGCGGGCCGGACGCCCACGAGGGCGAGATCGACCTAGCGCTCGCGCCGAAATCCCCCGATCGCGGCTGGTGGATGAAGGTTGACCCCAAGGGGCAGCCGTCCTTGACGAAATGGCGGGCGCTGGGACGCAAGGAGGGCCTCACGCTCCTCGAACTGCGCCCCGT
>DASQTM010000032.1:0-3402 GCA_035641875.1 Microvirga sp.
AAGGCCCTCGGGTTCGAGATCGTCTGCTTCGCCATGGTGCAGCTCGACATCCAGGGCAAGAAGGACCTCCGGGAATTCGAGCAGCGCATCAAGGACTGGTCCATGGTCCGCGAGTGCTGGACCCTGTCGGGCGATATCGACTTCATTCTGAAATGCGTGGCCCCAAACCTGGCGGCCTTCCAGAACTTCGTGTCGGACCTCACCTCCCTGCCCAATGTCCGCAACGTCCGAACGGCGCTGACCCTGGACCTGATCAAGGACGAGCCCCTGGTGCCCATCGAGGACGTGCCGGAAGCCGGCTGATCACAGACGGCGCCGCAGCCAGCGCACGTAATGCTGCGCCACGGCGACCGCGCGGCCCGGTTCGTCGGGATTGACGCTGCTCCTGCGTACGTCGAGCACCGCGAGCTGCGGATGGCGGGCCAGGATCTCGCCCCGCCGGCCCACGGCCAGGGCCTCGCCTTCCAGGGAATCGCTCCCTCCGCCGCTGCCCCCGGGCCACCAGCGGTCGCCGCCGCCACCGAGGGAGGCGGTGAGGAAAATCCCCGTCAGGCGCACCACGAGGCGGGGCCCGCGCGGGTCGACCCGGTCGGCGAAGGAGCGTCTCAGCTCATCGAACGCGGCCTGCCCGACGAGATCGGCGAAGGGCCCGAGGCCCTTGGCCTTGAGGGCGCTCACATCCACGGCAAACGACGAGAAAGCCTGCGGAAACGGCGTGCTCGGCGCGAATTGGGCAAGGGCAGGGGTCGCGACCCCCATGGCGACGGCTGCGAGGAAGCGGCGACGGTTCAAGAGCATCGGAATTCTCCCTTTCAAGCATAACCTGAGAAGGTTGATCTCAGTTGCCCCAGGCGACGGGCGCGTTGAGAAGCTCGCGGCCCGGCCGCAGCCGCTCCAAGGTGAGGAAGGCGGCTGCCGACAAGAGTGTCAGGAGAGGAGGGACCGCCAAAGTCATGCGATCCCTGTACCCAATGTGTGTTTTAGTTACAATTCATGCGCCGAACTGGACGCCCACGACCTCGTAGGACTTGCCGCCGCCGGGGGTGGAGACCTCCACCGTGTCGCCGATGGTCTTGCCCATGAGAGCCCGGGCAATGGGGGAGGCGACGGAGACCCGGCCCGAGCGCACGTCGGCTTCGGGCTCGCCCACGATCTGGTAGGTCTTCTCTTCCTCGGTGTCCTCGTCGACCAGTTTCACGATCGCGCCGAACTTGATCCGGTCGCCCGAGAGCTTGGTGATATCGATGACCTCGGCGCGGGAAATCAGGCTTTCCAGCTCGAGAATGCGGCCCTCGTTGAGGGACTGGGCTTCCTTGGCCGCGTGGTATTCAGCGTTTTCCGACAGGTCGCCAAGCGCGCGGGCCTCCGCGATCGCCTGGATGATCCGGGGGCGCTCAACCTGTTGCCGCTGCTTGAGTTCTTCCTCGAGCGCCGCAAAACCCTTGATCGTCAGAGGGACCTTGTCCATCATTTGTCTCGTCCAAAAAGAGGTGCGAGGCCGCCGTTCCCGGCGCCCTCGCATGTCAACGAAAACTTACAAGAAGCTTCGCAGTTCCATTTCGGCTTGAGCCTCAGGCAAAGTAATCCTGAAGCGGCCGGACTTCGAGATCGCCGCTGAGATAGGCCTGAATGCCTTCGGCGGCGGCGATCGCTCCTGCAAGAGTGGTGTAGTAGGGTATCTTATGCAAGAGGGCGGCTTGTCTCAAGGAGCGTGAATCCGACAGGGCGCCCGCCCCTTCGGTGGTGTTGAAGACCAACTGGATGTCGCCGTTCTTCATGGCGTCCACCACATGGGGGCGGCCCTCCAGCACCTTGTTGATGCGGGTCGCCTTGACGCCGTTCTCCTCGAGATACCTCTGCGTTCCGCTGGTCGCCACGACCCGGAACCCGATCTCCTCCAGCAGCCGCACGGAGGGCAGGATGCGGGGCTTGTCCGAGTCGCGGACCGAGACGAAGAGGGTTCCGGTCCTGGGAACTTGGCTGCCGGCGCCGAGCTGGCTCTTGGCGAAGGCCACCCCGAAGCTCCGGTCGAGGCCGATGACCTCGCCCGTGGAGCGCATCTCGGGCCCGAGCAGCACGTCCACGCCCGGGAAGCGGGCGAAGGGGAAGACCGCTTCCTTGACGCCAATATGGGGCAGGTCCTTCTTGGTCAGGCCGAAGGTCGCCAGGGCCTCGCCCGCCATGATCCGCGCCGCGATCTTGGCGATGGGCTCGCCGATGACCTTGGCCACGAACGGCACCGTGCGCGAGGCGCGGGGGTTTACCTCCAGCACGTAGATCGCGCCGTCCTTGATGGCGTATTGCACGTTCATGAGGCCGCCTACGTCCAGTGCAAGGGCGAGAGCCCTGGTCTGGCGCTCCAGCTCGGCGATGATCTCCGGCGAGAGCGAGCGGGGCGGGAGCGAGCAGGCCGAGTCGCCCGAATGGATGCCCGCCTCCTCGATATGCTCCATGATGCCGGCGATGAAGGTGTCTTTCCCGTCGCAGAGGCAGTCCACATCCACCTCGATAGCGTCCGAGAGGTAGCGGTCGAAGAGGAGCGGGTTCTTGCCCAGCACGGTGTTGATTTGGCCGGTCTTGTCGTTGGGGTAGCGGGCCTTCACGTCGGACGGGATCAGGCTCGGCAAGGTGCCGAGCAGGTAGTCCTCGAACCGGGTCTCGTCGCGGATGATCGCCATGGCCCGGCCGCCGAGCACGTAGGAGGGGCGCACCACGAAGGGCAGGCCGAGATCGGCGGCTATCAGGCGCGCCTGCTCCACCGAATAGGCGATGCCGTTCTTGGGCTGCTTCAGGTGCAGCTTGTCGAGGAGGCGCTTGAACCGGTCCCGGTCCTCGGCCAGGTCGATGGCCTCCGGCGAGGTGCCGAGGATGCGCACATCCGCCTCTTCCAGGGCGCGGGCGAGCTTGAGCGGCGTCTGGCCGCCGAATTGGACGATGACCCCGTGCAGGGTGCCCCTGGAGCGCTCGGTCTCGATGATCTCGAGCACGTCCTCCTGCGTCAGCGGCTCGAAATAGAGTCGGTCGGAGGTGTCGTAATCCGTGGAGACCGTCTCCGGGTTGCAGTTGATCATGATGGTCTCGAACCCTGCATCCTTCAGGGCGAAGCAGGCATGGCAGCAGCAATAGTCGAACTCGATGCCCTGGCCGATGCGGTTCGGCCCGCCGCCCAGGATGATCACCTTCCGGGCGTCGGACGGATTGGCCTCGTCCGCCGGCTGGCCTGCGAAGGGCGCCGCATAGGTCGAGTACATGTAGGCGGTGGGAGAGGCGAACTCGGCGGCGCAGGTATCGATGCGCTTGAACACCGGCCGTACATCGAGCGCGCGGCGGCGCTTGGTCACCTCGGCGGTCGAAACGCCCGCGAGCTTGGCAAGTCGCGCATCGGAGAAGCCCATCGCCTTG